>DAOPZV010000112.1:4354-12586 GCA_035353575.1 Prolixibacteraceae bacterium
GTAGCGGCCATGCAACCACTGCGAAAAGGATTCACATCGATGTCGATGAATCAGCCCGATATGAAGACCAGCAGCGACCGCCGCTATTTCGCGATCAACTCGAAAGGCAATCGCTTCCAGGAAATGCACCTGTACAACTATGGAACTGCTACACTCGAAAAACGCTTTGAGCTGGCACACCGCCTTTTCGAGAAAGCCGACTGCGAAAGCATCATTAAAAGTTCGCGCCCGGCATTTGTCTTCCTTCCCGATAACCGCTCCATCCTGATAGGTATGGGAAATCAGTTGATCAAATGGAATTTCGAAAACAACTAATCATTGAATATGAAATCAATTTTTACCTCAGTATTACTCTTTATTGCCCTGGCTATACAGGCTCAAAAACCCGAATTGTTGGAATTGACTGAAGATGTGGTAAAACAAGCCTCACTCGAACTCGGACAGGCCATGAGCTCACCAGAGGGATCGTTATACAAATTTGCACAGAAATACCACATTACAGGCGAATACACGATGCTGCTCACTCTTAGAAATAAAGGACAAGTTGTTTCGGTGTATGTTGAAGACAAAAAAGACTGGAACATACCGTCTCAAAATAGCCTAAAGGACAAGCTACTCGCCTTTCAGTTCAGCTTTAAAATGCCAAAAAACAAGGATTATAAATTCAGCTATATATTCAAATTTTAAAATCGATTGACTATGAAAAAGCTTTTAACTTTCGCAACACTGGTGCTTTTCACATTCGTTGTAAAAGCACAGGAAGACATGTCGGTTATTTGGGAAACCAAACTCGGACATCAAATTTTACACTCCGGAACTTCGCTCGAAGGCGAACACAGCTACGCCGCGTCAGACAAGGAAATGAGTCTTTTCGACAACAACAGCGGAAAAGTGATCTGGGAGAAATCGTTCAATGAAATGGCTCCCAAGCTTCGTAAAATCGACGAACTTATTCCTTTCTGGCACTCGAACACCATCTTTTTATTTGACCGAAAAATGGGCAAAGATCAAATTGCCTGTATCGATCTGGAAACAGGCAAAGCGCTCTGGACTACTGATAAATACCAGGATGTTAGCGAAGAATCGGTAACATACATCGGCGAAGAAGATTGTTTTGCAATTGCCCTGAAAAAAGAACTGGTTTACATTCGGGCCCGAACGGGCGAAGAACTTTGGAGCACCGAAAAATTCAGGGGTGTGGTTGGACAGTATTATTTCGACGGAACAAATCACACGCTCACAATGGTGAACTTTGTACCATCGCTTCTTGGAGCTCTCTTCTCAGGCTTGAAAAACCAGATTGCAAAAATTGATCTGAAAACAGGCGAAATTCTTTGGGAAAATACATACATCGGCCGGGCAGAGCGCAAAGTGATTTCGCGCGAGTTTATGTACGATTTGAGCGTGGCCAGCGACAAGGTTTTTCTTCGTTTGAATGGGATGCAGGTTTACGACTACAAAACCGGGGCAAAAGCATGGTCGGCAGCCTTCGATTTCACTCCGGAACACCTTGTGGGAAAACCAATTGGCGCAAAAACATTTGGTGTGTATGGCGCAGTAGCCGACCCGGTTGTGGTTGGCGAAGATGTGTACGTACTCGACATGCAAAGCAAAAGCAGTCAGTATGTAAAAAAATACGACCTGAACACCGGAAAACTTCTGTGGACGTCGCCCGAAATTAAAGGCGCAAAAGCAATCCCTGGAATGAAAGTGATTGGCGACAAAGTATTGCTCCAAATTGGAGGTATTGTCGAAAAACAATACATAAAAATCACCCGCACAACAGATCAGGTAATTACAGAATACATCATTGATTTCGACAACATCAATCCATGTGGTGTGCAGGCCCTGAATGCATCCGACGGCAAGTTGATTTGGGAATCCGAACGGTTCAGGAAGGGAATAACCAACATGATCAATTTCGGAAACAGCGTAATTGTGTGCAGCGGCAAAGCACTCTATTCGCTGGATCTGGATTCGGGAAAAGAAAAATACGAATCGCCGGTAACAAAAGGCGGTGTTGGGCTTGCCACACAAATACAGCCATTTAAAGACGATGTTATTGTTGTTGTAGGCGAAAAAGGCGTATCAACATTTAGCGCCGCAAACGGCGAACTGATTAACTCGGGCAAATACCGAACATCGAGATTTGAAGACCGCGTTGACAATATCCTGGTAATGAAAACTGAAGGAGCCGACATCGGCACATTTGATCTGAATACCTGTAAATACAAAGATTTCAAAGCGAGAAAGGGAGCTATGACCAGTCTTTCGCGCGACGGAAATTTTGTATATGTGTACGAAAAAAGGGTTGTCACCAAGCTCAGCACACATTAAAATTTCCCTTTCAATCCACCAAATCGACGAGGGCTTTGCAAGAATTTTTGCAAGGTCCTTTTTTGTATATCCACCGTTGCATAAAGGCGAACGACAAAGAATAACTCTTCATTCGAAGTGACGGTGCCTGAACCTGTACAAGCCCTATTCTACATACAAAACCAAACCCTTGAGGTATTCTCCTTCGGGGTGGTACATATCGATGGGGTGATCGGCAGGCTGAACCAGTTGATTCAAAATGCGAACTTTCCTTCCTGAAATAGCTGCTGCTGAGAAAACGGCTTCGCGAAACTTGTCTTTTCCAACCACCTGCGAACAACTGAAAGTAAACAGAATTCCTCCGGGAGCTATCTGCTGAAAAGCTTTCAGATTAAGGCGTTTGTAGCCCTTAAGCGCTTGTGGCAACGCTCCGATATGTTTCGCAAAAGCCGGAGGATCAAGAATTATCAAATCATATTTGTACTTGTTTTTGTCCATGAAATCAAAAGCATCATCGACAAATGCTTCGTGGCGAGAGTCATCAGGAAAATTCAGCTTCACATTTTCGTTTGTCAAATCAATAGCTTTAGCCGACGCATCAACCGAATGAACCAGTTTTGCGCCGCCGCGCATGGCATAAAACGAGAAACCGCCCGAGTAGCAGAACATGTTCAAAACATTGCGGTTGTGCGAATATTCCTGCACCAGTCGGCGGTTTTCGCGCTGATCGACAAAAAAGCCGGTTTTTTGGCCTTCAACCCAGTCCACTTTAAAGCGGTTGCTGTATTCCTGAACCTCAAAAACTTCTGATTTGCCAAGTAAATAACCATCTTTGGCATCCAATCCGGCTTTAAACGGCACAGTTTTTTCGCTTTTGTCGTACACCGCGGTAAGTCTTTCGCCCATCACTTCTTTCAGGGCTTTGGCAATCGTTTCACGCACCAGAAACATTCCGGCGGAATGAGCTTGTAAAACTGCCGTTCCATTATAAAAATCAATGATTAAACCAGGTAAACCATCGCCTTCGCCGTGAATCAATCGGTAAACATTGGTTTCGGGATTATCGACCAAACCCAATTTTACCCGAACATCAAATGCTTTTTCAAGCTTACTTTTCCAAAAAGTAAAATCAGGTTCTACTTTTTCAAACGAGAAAATGCGCACAGCAATCGATCCGGGCTGAACATGACCCATTGCCAAAAATTCGCCTTGATTGGAAACGACCTCAACCACATCGCCTTCCTCTACCCTGCCTTTAATTTCCTTGATGGCCCCCGAAAATACCCAGGGATGAAAACGAAGTAATGACTGGTCTTTCCCCGATTTCAGGATGACCTTGCTAAATTGCTGCGACATAAATCTTATTGCTGACTTAATGATTCGAAAATACGGTGCGAAACCCAGGCATCTGTGGCGGCATAAATTTGCTGCGCTTCGGTTAAATCGGGCGCTTCCCAGTTGGTAATTCGCTGAGCTTTCGAAATACGGTACCCTAAAACGATGGCCGAAAGCTTTTTCAAACTGAAATCCTGAATGCCGAATTCTTTTACATGTTCCTGAAGTTCGACAAAACCACCAGGTTTAAAGCCATTGAGTTTTTGTAATCCTTTGATGTCGTCGCGAATGGCCACTCCAATTTTCAGAATTTGTGGGTTTTCGAGGATTCCCTTCAACCCATTGGGCAGGCCTATTTTGTTGAGACGAAACAAAAATGCGCGCTCTGCTGTGGCCAATTGAAGCAATGCCACCTCGTTTACAACTCCTTTTTTGAATGCTGGCTTGGTTTCGGTGTCAAATCCAAGAACCGGCTGTTTCGACAAGTATTCGATCGACGCCAGATATTCGTCTTTTGATTCAACCAAACTAATTCTGCCTTCAAACTGAATAAGTGGTAATTCTGCCAACTCTTCTTTATCAATGCTTTCCCTATACATTATTTACTCTCCCTGATGAGAAAACCGATCGATTAGCCAATCGGGGGTTTTACTATTACTCTTTGGTTCTGTTTTCTGTTTCTTGTTTTTTGATGTATGGTCGTCGGTTGGGTCTTCGGTATAAATTAAATTGTGCAAAGCCCTCAGGCAGTTCACCAGTTTTTGCCCCCATAAGTGAGCAAAATTTTGCTGACATTCCCATAAAGCTTGTTCCATCACCTCGTCGTTGAGCGTACGGAACGACATTACCAAATCTTTTACATCCTGGTATATGTCCGCAATATTTTCTGAAATACTGGAAGTTAAAGCTGTTTCGCTGAATTGCATGCCGGGAAGAAATACCTCCTGATAATCGTCGCCAGCGCCGGTGTGCGCGCCTAAATTTTGCTGAATGATATTGTAATCGACCTCGGTAACGAATTTTTCGAGCTCGTCTTCCGGTTCAAATTCCAGCTCCGGAATCATGCTGAATTTCAGGTACAGCAAAGGGAGTAATTTTTGCAGACGGCTCAAAAAATCGGCCGATTCCATTTCTTCTGCCCTTTCAAGGAAGCCACAAAATTCGTTGGCTACCGTAATAAACTCAATTACATTTTTTGAATATACCGGGCTTTTTAATCCTCCTTCGCTCATGAAATTTTTTCTAAAAACCGAGCCAAAAGTACAAAGAATTTTATTACCGATGGTTTATCCCGAAGCATTTACAGTTAATGATTATCAAACAGTAACATTCATCGATTCAAAACTGCGTCAACTAGTCGTCATCGTCTTCGCCGCAAAAGCGTTTGGGAAATTTAGCTTTCCCTCTCATAGCATACCAAATGATGCGGTTAAAGAGCTGATCGTCGCCAGAGTCGATGCCATCAAACTGCGGTTCCATGCTCTTTTTTGCATAGTGCAGCGCCTCGCCTTTCAATGCCGATAACGGCGGATTCATCTCATCGAGTGGTATCTGGTTTTTCAAAGCCTGAAATGGTGTATAATCTGGTTTGGCTACAAAACAATCGAACATGGGTTTGGCTGTTGCATCCATAATATTCATAGGTTGCATTCCGAGAATCTGTTCCATTGTGCGAACCATCGATGGCTGGTTGTAGTTGGTTCGCATGACAGTTCCGGTGCGCGAATACGGACTGATAATCATCCCTACCGTGCGGTATGCCGATACATGGTCCCAGCCGCTTTGCGAGTCGTCTTCAGTAACAAAGACCACCGTATTTTTCCAGAAGCGACTTTTGGTCAATGCTTCAATGATCTGGCCCAGAGCAAGGTCGTTGTCAGCAACCATGGCTCGCGGCGTTGGCAAACCCGGACGAGTACCGCCGGTATGGTCGCAAGGCAGAGCCATTACCATTAATTCGGGCAACTGGTCACCATCCATTGCCTCATATCTTTTCAATTCGTCGATAAATGCCTTTGAGCGCAGTGCATCCGGAATTTTATGATCGTCATACGACGGATAACCTGGGCTCAAAATAGCTTCCACGGGCTTCACCGTCGTGTGATTTGTAAACTCAAACTTCTCACCTTTCAGAAAACCCTGATAGATGCTTGTCCAGGTGTATTTCTCATCATACTTTGGCGTTGAGGCCTCTCCGTATATGCGAACACTCTTTCCGTGTTTTATTGCATTGTCCCAGATAAAACCGGTAGGTGTATAAACCAGTGCATCTTCCTGAACATGCGGATAACTGCGAATCCATGCACGCACATCTTTCTCTACATAGTCAGTTACAATTGATGCGTCAGTCCACTGATGGCCTTCAGCCGAGCATTTTCCCGAGACATAAAAATTATCGAGCAGCATGTACTGATCGACTAAAGCATGGGTATTGGGAGTAATTTGTTTGCCAAATATCGTGAGAGTTGAGTCGCCGTCGCCTTTTTGCACATCGCCCAAAATCTGGTCGTACGTGCGATTTTCCTTGATAATATACAAAACATGCTTAAATACCGATGGCTCGCCAATACGCTCGGGAACACAGGTTGGAGCGACGTTTTTTCGCGGCATTTTTTCGAGCAGTGCCAACCTGAAGTGCTGGTTTGATTGCTCAACTGTTTTGGTAAATTCTTTAAGCTGCGAATCCGTTGGGACATCAATAACCGAAACCGATGCAGTTTGTTTGTGCGAATTGTATGACGGTTTCAGTGAGCCTTCAGTCTGAGTTGGGATTTTTGCACTTTCGCCTTCAATATTGGCCACAAACAATTGCTTTTTATTTGTTTCAAGAATGGCACCAGGATAAGCTTCGGTTGGAATAAAGCCCATAACTTTGCTGCTTTCCGAAGAATTGCCGCCAGCTTTCTTACCTAAACTTATCGCGCACAACGCATTGTCCATTCCGTTGGCAACATACAATATTTTGCCATCTTTCGATAAGCCCAGCCCATTTGGCGAGTCGCCCCAAAAAGAATTTTTCTCAGGATTCAGCCGAACAGAAATGGTTTCAACAACCTCATTTTTTCCCGTAGATATTACACTCACATTGTCGCTGTTGGCATTCGATACAAAAACTGTTTTTCCGTCGGCACTTGCAACAATGTCGTTTGGATGCAGCCCGACAATTATCTCTTTCAAAACTTTGCCTGTCGCCGGATCGAGAACCGACACTGTACCCTCGCGGGTTGCACCGGTTCGGGGATCCACTTTGGCACTACCCCACGGCACTCCGGCCACATTCACATCCGATTTATCCGGCACCGAACCAGCCCAGTTGGTAACATACAGTTTTCCGCTTGCCCGGGTAATGCCAAACGGAGCCACGCCAACATCTGTTTTCCAAACTATCGTTTTGGCTCCCAAATCATATTTCACCACCTTATTTGTTCCGTTCAGCACAATGTACAGGAAATTTTTCCCTGATTCATTTTCAGTTAAAACTTCGTTAACCAAAGCAGATTCTGCGGGAGCCTCCTTTTCAAAAATAATGGATTCCGACTTGTTCAATTTTTTACCATCCCACGAAGCCGAAAGGACATACGACACACCTTTGTTTCCAACGGCACCCCAAAAGAGTTTATATTGATTGTTTTCCTGAAGCCAGCTTATCCCTGAAAAAGTATTCATCAGGTTTTGCTTTTCGACTAAACCTGCCATTGGAAGGTTGGCCTCAAGTTTGCCAGTTTCGGCCGACATAACTACAACTTCGTACCGTCCTTCAACGGCGACCCATTTTCCATCGGGCGAAAGCGCAACATCCATCGCATGGTTTTCAAGCGAAGGATTTCCAAAATAAACCTGTTTCCCGGCAGGCGAAATCCAGCGATTGTACGGCAAAAGATTGGGATTATCGGTTGGCGACATGGTTTTGTAATCGTACGAAGAATCGTGTTTAGCCTGTTCTTTTGTCTTTTTGACTGACTGAGATTCAACCGAAGCTGAAAGAATAAGAAGAATAACAAGAACAGATAATGACTTATAACTTTTCATTAGACTTGGCTTTTTGCTAGATAAAAACTAACTGACGACGAAAATATGACTTTATTCGACAAACAAAAATAGTCTGATTTTTTTTAGAATTCACGCAACCTTTTGTTAAACTCAAACATCTTTTGAGAAAAATAAAAAGACCTATGAAATACTTTTTTACGTTACTATTTATCACCTTCCTCTTTGCAGGTTGTTCGAAAGAAAATGATCAGGAAAAGCAAATCAGCACCTTATCCGATCCCATAAATGAGCTTGTTTGGCTGAAAGAACTAAAGAGTACGCTAACCAACTGTTCTTGCGAAATGTCTATTATTCAGGCAACCTACCAAAAGCAGACCGTTTTTTATATTGCAATGACCGACATGCTCTGTGACGGTATTCAGTCGTATATTCTCTATAATCGAGATGGAAAGATCGTTGAAGTAATACCTCCTGAAAAGATTTCGACTTTTTCGAATAGTATTACTGACGTTAAGAATCTGTACCGATGTAAAAAGTAACGGAACTATCGGTTAATTGGTTTATCAGGATTTCGATGAACCTTGTGATAAC
>DAOPZV010000113.1:0-12498 GCA_035353575.1 Prolixibacteraceae bacterium
TTGTTGTAGTTGGCACGGTTGAGGTAGCCTTTGTATAATTTTTCGCGAAGGTCGCGGTTTTCGGCGTATTGAAGGAATGGTAACATGCTTGGTTTTTGTAGCGTGAATACCCATTTGCCTTCCATTCCGGCTTTTTTAGCAGTTTCGGCAGCGGCAGCAATTACATCATCCGATAAACCTTTCAGGTCTTCTTTTTTGTCAACCACCAATTTGAAATTCTTGTTGGTTTCGGCAAGCACGTTTTCACCAAATTTCAGCGATAACATCGAAAGCTGTTGGTTCAGTTTCCGGAGTTCTGCTTGTTTCTCAGCGGGTAAATTGGCCCCACCACGTTCAAAATCCTGATAGATTTTTTCGACCAAACGAAGTTGATCGTGGTTTAGATTCATCGATTTGCGGTTGTCGTAAACAGCTTTAACGCGTTTAAACAAATCCATGTTGAGCATGATATTGTCGCGGTGAGCCGAAAGCATTGGGGTTATTTCGCGGGCCAGCGCCTGCATCTGGTCGTTGGTGTTGGCTGAGTTCAGATTCGAGAAAATGCGAGCTTTATTCAGTAATTCTCCTGAATTATCGAAAGCCAGAATGGTATTGTCGAAATTCGGCGCTTCCTTGTTGTCGGTAATCGCTTTTATTTCGGCAAGTTGCTCTGCAATACCAGCTTGCATTGCGGGTTTGAAATGTTCCAGCTTGATGTCGTTAAACGGTGGAACCTGAAACGGCGTTTTGTATTCGCTAAAAAATGGGTTACTCATGTCTCTGTCCTGAGCGTTTGTTCTTAAGTTTAAACAAGTAAATGCGGCAAAAGCAACGATGGCTATCCCGATCTTTTTCATATAAATAGATTTTTTGTTTCGATTTTGGCTGAAATATATAGATAATAGCTAGTTGCAAAGCTGATAAAAGTCTGCAAAAGATAAAAAACATGATTTTAGGCAGGAAAATGAGATGGGGGTGACCGTTCGCTGAAGCGAACGGCAAAGGCTAGGCACAATGTTGAACAAAGAGTAGTTATCCTTTGCCGTCTGCTTTAGCTGACGGATTTTGAAAGTATCGTTTATCAATTTGTCGTTATTTACAACTCAAATTTCTTCCCTCAGCCTGAATTTTTATGTACTTTTGCCGATCATTGAAATTCAGACATAAAAGCTAAGAATCATGAATATATCTTACCGCTGGTTAAAAGAATACATCAAAATCGACAATTCAGCCGAAGAAGTGGCTGCTTTCCTTACTCAGATTGGTCTGGAAGTGGGAAGTATGGAAGAAGTGGAGACCGTAAAAGGCGGTTTACGGGGCTTGGTTATTGGCGAAGTTTTGACTTGTGAAAAGCATCCTGATTCGGATCACCTGAGCAAGACGACCGTGAATGTGGGTAGCGAAGTTTTGCCCATTGTTTGTGGTGCGCCCAATGTTGCTGCCGGGCAAAAAGTAGTGGTTGCCACTGTTGGAACAACTTTGTTCGATGGCGATAATGAATTTAAAATCAAGAAATCGAAAATACGCGGCGAAGCTTCGGAAGGTATGATTTGTGCCGAAGACGAAATCGGCCTGGGAACTAGTCACGACGGTATTATGGTGCTCGATCCTTCGGCAGTTCCTGGAACTGCTGCCAGCGAATTTTTTAGAATTGAGTCCGACTATATATTAGAGGTCGATCTCACTCCCAACCGCATCGACAGCGCTTCGCACATTGGTATCGCCCGAGACCTGGCGGCTTACCTGAAAGCGAAACAACCAATCAGTTATTCACGTCCGTCGGTTGAAGGCTTCGAGGTTGATAACCACAGCCTGGAAATTCCGGTTGAAGTGGTAACCCCGGCTGCTTGTCCGCGCTATTCAGGAGTTACCATTTCGAATGTGACGGTAAAAGAATCGCCCGAATGGCTGAAAAATAAACTGAAACTTATTGGCGTTCGCCCAATCAACAATATTGTTGATGTTACCAACTTTGTGTTGTTCGAAACCGGTCAGCCGCTGCATGCGTTCGATGCTGCCGAAATTAAAGGCAACAAAGTGGTGGTTCGCACAGCCGAAGCTGGTTCAAAATTCGTGACACTCGATGGAATGGAACGCGAAATGCATCCCGACGACCTGCTAATTTGCAATGAATCAGAAGGAATGTGTATCGCCGGAGTCTTCGGAGGTTTGAATTCAGGAGTGAAAGACTCAACGACCGCCGTTTTCCTCGAAAGTGCTTGGTTCGACTCGGTTTACATTCGCAAAACCGCTCGTCGCCACACGTTGAGTACCGATGCTTCGTTCCGTTTCGAACGTGGAACCGATCCGAATGGAACCATTTATGCCCTAAAACGTGCAGCACTGTTGATTAAAGAAGTGGCTGGAGGAGAGATTTCTTCGGAAATTGTGGATGTGTATCCAAATCCGGTTGCCGATTTTAAGGTTGACATCAACTTTGCCAATGTGAAACGCCTGATTGGCGCCGATCTCGGAAAAGATAAAATCAAACAATTGCTTGAAGCGCTCGAAATAAAGATTGAATCGGAAACAGAAACCGGACTTTCGTTGCTGGTTCCGCCATACCGTGTGGATGTGAAACGCGAATGCGATGTTGTGGAAGATTTATTGCGCATTTATGGGTACAATAATGTGGCTATTCCAACGCAGGTCAATGCTTCGCTGCAATATTCGGTGAAACCAAACCCAACCAAGCTTCGGAATTTGGTCGCCGAAATGCTGACAGCACAAGGGTTCAATGAAATTTGGTCAAACTCGCTCACAAAAGCTTCTTACTACGATAACAACGAAGTTTTCACTGCCGAAAATACGGTAAAACTGTTTAATCCGCTGAGCAACGATTTGGGCGTTTTGCGCCAGACTTTGCTTTATGGCGGTTTGGAAACCATTGCCTACAACGCCAACCGGAAAAATCCTGATTTACGTTTGTACGAATTCGGGAACTGCTATTTCTACAATGGAAGTGCCTTGAAAGAAAATCCACTGCGCAATTACCGCGAAGAAGAGCATCTGGCATTATTCATTTCAGGAGTAAAAGAAGCTGCCAATTGGTCGGGCGCAGCTACTCCGACAAGTTTCTTTACGCTGAAATCGTATGTTGAGAATGTACTGAAACGCTTTGGATTCAATCCGATTAACCTGAAAACTGAAGGCTTTTCGAATGCTGCTGTCAGTGAAGGAATTCAGTATTTGATCAATGGCAAAAAGCTGGTTGAATTTGGCATCGTTTCAGGAAAAACGCTGAAAGCATTTGGTGTTGAAAATCCGGTTTATTATGCCGATTTCAGTATGGATGTGCTGTTTGTTGAATTGAAAAACAACAAAGTGTTGTTCGCCGAATTGCCTAAATATCCTGAAGTTCGCCGCGATTTAGCTCTGTTGCTTGACAAAAATGTTCAATTCAATCAATTACGTGATTTAGCTTTCCGCTCCGAACGGAAACTGTTGCAATCGGTTGATTTGTTCGACGTTTATGAAGGTAAGGGCGTGCCGGAAGGCAAAAAATCTTATGCGCTGAGCTATATTCTGCGTGACGATGAAAAGACGCTGAACGATAAGCAGATTGAAAAAATTATGCAGAAGTTTGTTGCAACTTACGAACGTGAGTTAGGCGCTAAATTAAGGTAAAATTAAAACTGAAATAAAAACTTTTAAAAGGTGTCGCTGTTTTGTTCGGTGGCACCTTTTTTATTAATAGTCACAAGTATCATGCTGTAAGTATTAAGATAAATCCTGATACTTGATACCTGAAGCTAAAATATTTCTAATGACCAATCAAGCAAAAGGACTAATTTATACATTGATAACTGTTGTGATGTGGGGCGTGCTGGCCATCGCGCTGAAAGTTGCCGTGAAAGTAATCGACTCGCCAACCATTGTTTGGTTCCGGTTTTCGCTTGCTTTTACCGGGATGGCATTGTGGGCAGCTTTTAATGATCCGAAAACTTTAAAAATATTGTATCAGCCCTCTCTGATTCTGGTTATTTCAACGCTGATGCTGGCCTGGAATTACATTGGGTTTATGCTCGGGGTGCAATATACTTCTCCGGGGAATGCCCAGATTGCTGTTCAAACCGGACAGATTGTACTTGCAATTTTTGGTATAGTTTTTTTCAAAGAGCGGCTAACATTACTGCAAAGCATTGGGTTTCTCCTAACCTTGCTCGGTTTCTGGATTTTTTATCAGCAGCATGTTACCGTAATCAATGAAGATACCAGCCAGTACACCAAAGGCATTCTGTTTACAGTTTCAGGGGCTTTAACCTGGGCTATTTATGCAGCTATGCAAAAAAAACTGGTACGTCAGCATCCGGTAACCACGCTCAATATTTTCATTTTCGGACTGCCGGTGTTGCTTTATTTCCCGTTTGCCAATTTCGAATCGTTGCAGCATCTGAGTGTTGGCTATTGGCTCCTGCTCATTTTTCTGGGTGCTAATACATTGATTTCGTATGTCTGTTTATCGCTTGCCCTGAAATATATGGAAGCCGGGAAAGTCAGCGTTTTGCTCATCATGAATCCGATTCTCACCTTTGTTATCATGGGAGTTTTAACCTGGCTACAGGTTACCTGGATTGCTCCTGAGCATTTCTCAGTGCTTTCCGTTTTAGGTGCCCTAATTGCTCTTGGAGGTGCTATGCTGGTGGTATGGAAGAAAAGTAAAGTGACCTCACAACGGGCAGATTAACCTTTTCTGAAATCTAACGGCTCAGGCCAATCTAAAAAGTTTTCCATCACACGAATCGTTTAGTTTTGCTTTCAAAATATTTCAGGTTTAACCCGAATCACGGAACTTGCAATCCGTAACGATCTGAAATTTGAAACTTTTTCTATGTGGGTAATTCTAGCGCTGGCATCGGCATTGTTTTTAGGTATTTACGAGGTTTTTAAAAAACTTTCGGTGCACAAAAATGCCGTCATTCCAGCTCTGTTTATTTCAACATTAACCAGTTCTCTGATTTTTCTTCCGGTTACAATTGGCTCGCCGTACTACCCCGATTTTTTCAAAAACATTGGTTTGTTTGTTCCCGGAATAAATCTTACCCAACATGCGCTTATTTTTCTGAAATCGATAATTGTGGTTTCGAGCTGGGTGATGGCTTTCTATGCGGTGAAAAATCTGCCCATGACCATTGTTTCGCCCATTCGCGCAACTGGCCCAATCTGGACGCTGTTTGGTGCGATACTCATCTTCGGTGAGCACCTTAACGCGCAGCAGTGGGTGGGAGTGAGTATAACCTTATTTTTCTTTTACATGCTTTCAACCGCAGGAAAGTCGGAAGGCATTAATTTCACGGCTGATAAATGGGTTTTCCTGATCATGGCGGGAACTTTTCTTGGAGCAGTCAGCGGTTTGTACGATAAATTCCTGATGCGGCGTATCGACAGGATGGCTGTTCAGGCCTGGTTCTCGTTTTATCAGGTGGTGATTTTATTTCCCGTTTTGGTGATTACCCGATGGCGCTTACCAAAAAATGAGCGAACCCCTTTTCACTGGCGCTGGTCGATTCCACTGATTGGCGTTTTCCTGGTTGTTGCCGATTACTTATATTTCAATTCGCTAAGCTATGCCGATTCGATGGTGTCCATTGTTTCCGCGCTGCGGCGAGGTGGGGCCGTCATCTCATTTGTAGTTGGGGCTGTCGTTTTCAAAGAGAAAAACATCCCGCTTAAAGCGCTCTATCTGGCTGGTATAATGATTGGAATTTTACTAATTTCGATGGCATCGCATTGAAGTTCCAGGTTTCAGGTTTCAAGAAAAAGCAGTTATCTTTTGCTGTTCGGCTTTGGCGAACTGGCATAAATATAAACTAAACGTCATGAAAAAAGTATTTCTCCCCGTTTTCATTTTAGGCCTTTTGTTTTCGTGTACTGAAAAGATACCGGTGCCCAATCCGAAGGAATTGATTGAGGCCGATCTGGCTTTTTCTGAATATTCTGCAAAATATGGCATTCAGAAGGCTTTTGTTGAATTTGCACACGACAGCGTTGTGAAGTTAAAGCCATATTCGATGCCAATTGTTGGGAAGCAAGCCTTGATTGACAGCTATGCCGGAAAAAGTGATTCCGGCCTTTTGCTTACCTGGAAACCCTCGGATGCCGCGATTGCGAAAAGCGGCGAACTTGGATTTACGTACGGAATATGGACGTTTATAGCAAAAGGCGACACCTCGCGGGGCACTTATCTCTCTGTATGGAAAAAAGACAAAACCGGACATTGGAAATACCTTGCCGATACAGGAAACGACGGGTTAAAGCCGAAGAACGAATAATCAGGAAAAATAATTGGTGATTTTATCAAAAGAGGGTTTAAAATATTGATTCACATTAGGCGACGTGTTTTTAATGCAAAAATATTTTGAACTGATTTAAACGATTAAGCAGATTTTATTTATACATTTGGTCAGACCAACTAGAAACTAAAAAACCTGATTTGAGATGGCCAAACGTGTTTCCCTGAAAGACATTGCTGCAAAAGTAGGCGTTTCAACCGCGCTGGTATCGTATGTTTTGAATGGTCAGGAAAAGGAAAAACGCGTTGGTAAAGAAGTGGTCGAAAAAATCAGGAAAGCGGCTGATGAAATGAATTACCAGCCGAACCAAATCGCCCGAAGCCTGAGAAAAGGTACTACCAGTACCATCGGGCTAATTGTAGCAGATATTGCTAATCCTTTTTTCGGGCAATTAGCAAGGATTATAGAAGATGAAGCGAGCCGTCACAACTACGTGGTGATTTTGGGAAGTTCCGACGAAAGTTGGCGGAAATCAGCCTCGTTGACCGAGATTTTTCTGAATCGTCAGGTCGATGGTTTTATCCTCGTTCCTTCTGAAGGCGACCACATTCTTGTTCAGTCGTTGGCTCAACGCAATATTCCATTGGTACTTATCGACCGGCACTTCCCCGAAATTGATACCGATTTTGTGGTTCTCGACAATCAAAAAGCCACATACGAGGCTACTTTACGCCTAATCGACAAAGGCTGTCGGAAAATTAAGATGGTAGCCTATCACTCTTCGCTTTCTCACATGAACGAACGAATTAAGGGATACCGCGATGCCATGTATGAACGAAATCTGAATCAATTTGCCAAAGTTGAGGAGGTGGAAACCCGCACAATGCAAATGGCAAACAGAATGGACGATATTATTCGAAATGCTGACAACGAGGCATTGATATTTGCCACCAATACATTGTCTATTGCCGGGCTTTATGCTATTCAACGGAACAATATTCAAGTTCCAAATGATCTTCTTGTTATTGGCTTTGACGGCAATGAAGCATTCGATTTCTTTTCGCCGCCAATAACATTCATCGAACAACCACTTCAGGAGATTGGACGACAGGCCGTAAATGCTGTTCTGAAACAAATTCAGGGAAGCGAACAAAAAATGCAGCTACGCATTGCATCCCAGTTGGTAGCGCGCGATTCAGGATAAATACCCAAAACATAAATTTTCCAAACCTTAAACTCTATCAAATCATGAAAAAATCAGTATTCCTTATTGGGCTTGTTCTGCTCTTCGGACAAATTTTTGCCCAGCAAACATTTAACGGACTCGATATGAATCTTGGCAATTTGTCGAGATTATCCAATGCTAAAACCCGATCAATAAGTCCTGAAAACTTTACGGGAGAAAAAGGAAAAGGCGGGATGGCGAGGCTTGAAGACAAGGACAAAGCCAATGTTGCCAATGCTTCGTATGCAGCGCGCGATCTGGGGCAAGGCTGGAAAGTCAATCCTTTTGTTCGCATCCAACCCGGCGAAACTTTTACCATGGCCGAAATTGAAGGACCCGGAGCCATTCAGCACATTTGGATGACTCCGGGCGGAAACTGGCGGTTTTCAATTCTTCGCATTTATTGGGATGACGAAACAGAACCTTCGGTTGAATGCCCCGTTGGCGATTTCTTTGGAATGGGCTGGTGCGAATATGCTCCGCTGGTTTCGTTGCCTGTTTGCGTAAATCCCGGTAGCGCGTTTAACTGCTACTGGTCAATGCCTTTCCGGAAAAAATGCAAAATCACGATGGAAAACATTAATGATAAAGACCCGATGACTTTGTATTACCAGGTAGATTATACCCTGACTGAAGTTCCGGCAGATGCAGCATATTTCCATGCTCAGTTCAGGAGAAGTAACCCGAACTCAACTTCTGATTATACGATTGTTGACAACATCAAGGGTAAAGGCCAGTTTGTTGGCGTTTACCTGGCTTGGGGCGTCAACAATAACGGCTGGTGGGGCGAAGGTGAAATTAAGTTCTTTATTGATGGCGACAGCAAATTTCCAACCATTTGCGGTACCGGAACCGAAGATTATTTCTGCGGATCGTACAATTTCGACCGCGGCGGACAGTATAAAGAATTCTGTACGCCATATTCCGGGTTGGTGCAGGTTGTTCGTCCTGATGGAACCTATAAATCGCAGCAACGGTTTGGTTTGTACCGCTGGCACATTATGGATCCAATCAGGTTTGAAAAAGATTTGAAAATTACTATTCAGGATTTGGGATGGAGAGCAGGTGGCCGTTATTTGCCGCAACAATCCGATATTTCATCAACTTGCTTCTGGTATCAGACTGATCCACACGGGAAATTCCCGAAACTACCTGGCTGGCAGCAATTGGAAGTCAACTAATCCCGTCAATATGCGAAATAGATATTCAATTATTCTATGTGTTGCTCTGGGATTGCTGGTAATGTCGTGCGCTTCACCAACAACACAAAAATCGGCAGTAGTCACTCAAAAGAATACGACTTCAGCAGGAACTTACGCCTTTGATGTGGCTTTTTTGAAAGAGCACAAAATAGATGTTGTAGAGCTAAGTGATGAAAAGGAGAAAGCTTGTCTCGCGATATCACCGGCTTTGCAGGGACGGGTTTTAACAAGCTCGGCCAATGGTGGCGAAGGGAAAAGCTTCGGTTGGATCAATTACAAACTGATCAATTCGGGAAAAGTGAGCCAGCAGTTTAATCCCTATGGCGGAGAGGAACGTTTTTGGTTGGGCCCTGAAGGAGGTCCGTTTTCGATCTATTTTGCCGAAGGGAAAGAGCAGGTTTTCGAAAACTGGAGAGTCCCGCCGGTAATAGATACCGAAGCGTTCGAGATTAAGAAGCAATCGAAAATGGCAATCGAATTTTCAAAATCGGCAGTGCTTAAAAATGCAGCCGGAACCGAATTTAATCTGTTGATTAACCGGAAAGTTCGTTTGTTGACTTCAGATACACTTGAATCAGTTTTCAAAGTAAAATTTCCGAAGGAATTGCAAGTGGTTGCATATCAGTCGGAAAACAGTATCACCAACAAGGGAGATAAAGCCTGGACAAAAGAAGGAGGATTGCTTTCTGTTTGGATGTTAAGCATGTTTAATCCGTCGCCTGCCACTACCGTTTTTATTCCGTATAGGAAAGACGGAAGCGGCCAAATTGCAAATGACGATTATTTCGGCAAAGTTCCCGAAGACCGGCTGAAGGCATCGGATGGCTTTGTTTACTTTAAAATTGACGGAAAACTTCGCAGTAAAATTGGAATTTCGCCGGAACGAGCTACAGAACTTTGCGGTAGCTATGATTCGGAACAAAACGTGCTAACTCTGCTATGGAGTTCTTTGCCTCCAAAACCAATGCCGTATGTCAATTCTAAATGGGGAAAGCAGGACGACCCATATAAAGGCGATGCCGTGAATTCGTATAATGACGGGCCAGTAGCTGATGGTTCTGTTATGGGACCTTTTTACGAGATCGAAACCTCGTCGCCTGCGGCAGCTCTGGCTCCCGGAGAAACAATGCGGCATGTTCAGCGAATTGTCCATATTCAGGGTGACGAAGCAAAACTAGCCGGTTTGGTTAAAGAAATATTCAGTATTGATTTGCAAACAATCAGGTCCCAGTTTCAAAAATAAAAAGCAAGAAGGATGAAGCGAATACATTTGAATATAATACTGCTGGCTGCTGTTTTTGTGGTTTCTTCGTGTTGTTCGCCAACCGCTAAAAAGCAAGACGAAAATTTGTTGAAGCGAAAGTATAACGGTGTTTACACGGGCGAAAACCTAAACAGAGTTGCTTTCCCAATTGGCGGTTTAGGTGCCGGAATGTTCTGTTTGGAGGGTACCGGCGCTTTTTCGCAAGTGTCGGTTCGAAATGCTCCAAATGTTTTCAATGAGCCTTTGATGTTTGCCGCCATTTCGGTAAAAGGCAAGGAGAATGGTGCGAAGGTACTTGAAGGACCTATTCCTGAGTGGAAATACTACGGGCGTCCGAACACCGCGAATGGAGGGGAGCGAACCTCGTTCGGCTTGCCGCGTTTCAAAAAATCAGATTTTCAGGCGCGGTTCCCGTTTGCAACCATTCATTTGAGTGATAGCGATATTCCGGTTGAAGTAACTTTAACCGGATGGAGCCCATTTGTGCCAACGGATGCAGATAACTCCAGTTTACCCGTGGGGGCGATTGAATATACTTTTACAAATACCGGTAGCTCTCCGGTTGATGCTGTTTTTTCATTTCACTCAGCGAATTTCATGAAAACTGAAGCGGGTGAAAACAGCATATTGCCTGCTGCCAACGGGTTTGTTCTTTCTCAGAAAGCGAATAAAGACAAGGCTTTTGATCAAGGCGATTTTTGTATTTTCACCGATCAACCCTCTACTGTTGTTAATCATTGCTGGTTTCGGGGTGGCTGGTGGGACCCGCTTACCATTACCTGGAAGAACATTGCCGAAGCGAGCCTGAAACCTGTTGCACCGGTGGCCAAGGATGCTCCGGGCGCCTCATTGTACGTGCCGGTAGCTTTGTCGGCGCACGAATCGAAAACAGTTCGGTTGATGCTTTGCTGGTACGTTCCAAACAGCAATTTACGCCAGGGAACCGATCCCAAAGGTACACCCGCATGCGATCCTGCATCGGGTTGTTGTTCGTCGCCGTATTACCAACCCTGGTATTCGGGCAAGTTTACCAGCGTTGCCGAAGTGGCAAACTATTGGAAAACCAATTACGATCAGTTAAAGAACAACTCAACGCTTTTTACGAATTCTTTTTTCGACAGCACATTGCCGCCTGAAGTACTGGAAGCCGTTTCGGCCAATCTTTCTATCCTGAAATCTCCAACCGTATTGCGCCAGCGCGATGGGAAAATGTGGGCCTGGGAAGGTTGTGGTGATAGCTGGGGATGCTGCGAAGGATCTTGCACGCACGTGTGGAATTATGCCCAGGCTATTCCCCATTTGTTTCCCTCGCTCGAACGTTCGTTGCGGACGACTGAATTTACAGTAAGTCAGGATAAAACCGGGCACCAGGCTTTTCGTTCGGCTTTGCCTATTCGACCAAAGGTTCACGATTTTTATGCGGCTTCCGACGGGCAACTTGGTGGAATCATGAAAGTTTACCGCGATTGGCGCATTAGCGGCGACAACGAATGGATAAAAAATCTTTTTCCGCAGGTGAAAGCCAGCCTGGATTATTGCATCGAAGCATGGGATCCGCGACATAAAGGCATTCTGGAAGAACCACATCACAACACGTATGATATTGAATTTTGGGGGCCCGACGGCATGTGCAACAGCTTTTATCTAGGTGCGCTGACTTCAATAATTCAAATGGGTAAATTCCTGAATGAAGACATTTCAAGATACGAACAGCTTCTGGTATCAGGACAGAAGTTTATGAACGACAGCCTGTACGATGGAGAATATTTTATTCAGAAAATTAAATGGAAAGGGCTTAATGCAAAAAGCCCAATCGATTTATCCAAAAACACTTGGAACTCCGATTATTCAGAAGAGGCACAAAAACTACTTATCAAGGAAGGTCCAAAATACCAGTACGGGAAAGGTTGCCTGTCAGATGGCGTTTTAGGGTTTTGGATTGCTGAAGTTTGTGGCTTGAAAGCACCTATTGACGAATCGAAGATAAAAAGTCATCTGAATTCGGTTTATAAATACAACATGCGTCACACCTTGGTTAACCATGCCAATCCTCAGCGTCCTACTTACGCATTGGGTAAGGATGGCGGAATGCTCCTATGCACCTGGCCTAAGGGCGGAGAGCTTTCACTTCCGTTTGTTTACAGCAACGAAGTGTGGACTGGAATTGAGTATCAGGTAGCCTCGCACTTAATGCTTAACGGAGAAGTAGAAAAAGGGCTGGATATTGTACGAACTTGCCGCGACAGGTACGACGGGCGAATCCGCAGCCCATTTGACGAATATGAATGCGGGCATTGGTATGCCAGGGCAATGTCGAGTTATGGCTTGCTTCAGGGGCTGACAGGCGTTCGGTACGATGCTGTCGAGAGAACCTTGTACGTGAACTCAAAAATAGGAGACTTTAAAACGTTCCTTTCTACTGAAACAGGCTTTGGAAACGTTGAGCTAAAACAAGGAAAAGTTTCAGTAAAAATGGCTTATGGCAACCTCGATATAAAAAAGATAGTGGTTGACGGAAAAGAAACCTTATAGTTTTCTATTATAAACCCAAAACAAAAAATCCCGAATGTCAAGACTTGATATTCGGGATTTTTT
>DAOPZV010000114.1:0-12448 GCA_035353575.1 Prolixibacteraceae bacterium
CTTTTACCTTGTGTTCCTGACCTTTCTCATGGTTCCAATGTTGAAAATCAGGCTTCTTTGCCGTTTATTTTTCAAGTTCAGGATTGCTGACTTTGGATTATTATATTTGTCTGGAAAATTGAAATAAAATTTTAACAACGATGATAAAAAGAATTCAACGCATTGTACTCCTGTCGGTTTTGGCAGTCGTTGGTGGAATGCAACTTTCGTTTGCCTGCACCAACTTTTTAATTTCAAAAGGTGCTACGGTTGATGGCTCGACCATGATTACCTATGCAGCTGATTCACATACGCTTTATGGCGAGCTGTATTTTCAGCCTGCTAAAGATTACGCGGCCGGCTCGTTCCGCGATATTTACGAATGGGATACAGGCAAGTTCCTTGGTCGGATTCCGCAGGTTGCTCACACCTACAGCGTGGTTGGTAACATGAACGAATTCCAGGTTGCCATTGGCGAAACAACTTTTGGCGGTCGCGAAGCCCTATTCAAACAATCCGGGGCAATTATGGATTACGGAAGCCTCATTTACGTGGCACTCCAGCGTGCTAAAACAGCGCGTGAAGCCATCGAGGTGATGACCAGCCTTGTTGAAAAATACGGTTATGCCAGCGAAGGCGAATCATTCTCTATCTCTGATGCCAACGAAGTATGGATTATGGAAATGATTGGCAAAGGCGAAGGCGAGAAAGGAGCCGTTTGGGTGGCTCAACGTATTCCTGACGGATACATCAGCGGACATGCCAACCAGGCCCGCATTACCACTTTCCCGATGAACGACGAGGCCAATTGCCTGTTTGCAAAAGACGTGATTTCGTTTGCCCGCGAGAAAGGCTGGTACGAAGGCAAAAATGCTGATTTCAGTTTTTCTGATGTTTATGCACCCGTTGATTTCAGCGGAGCCCGTTTTAGCGATGCACGCGTATTTGCAGGCTTCAATAAAGTATATTCGGGAATGAAGCAATACGAAGAATATGTGCTTGGCAATGTAAAACATGGCGGCGAAAATAAATTTCCAACCAACAGGATGCCTCTATGGATAAAGCCAGATAAGAAACTTACCGTGCAGGATGTGATGGGAATGATGCGCGACCATTACGAAGGAACCGCTCTGGATATGACCAAGGATGTTGGCGCCGGTCCGTTTAAATTGCCATATCGCTGGCGTCCGCTTACCTTTAAAGTTGATTCGGCCAGTTACGTGAACGAACGTGCGATTTCAACCCAGCAAACCGGCTTCTCGTTTGTAGCCCAGTCGCGCTCGTGGTTGCCCAATCCGATTGGCGGTATCATCTGGTTTGGTGTTGACGATACATACAGCACATGCTACACTCCAATGTATTGCGGTATTACCGAAACTCCTGAATGTTTCAAAGTTGGAAACGGCGACATGCTGACTTATTCTGAAACTTCAGCATTCTGGACATTCAATCTGGTATCGAACTTTGCTTATTTGCGCTACGATGCCATGATTCCTGACATTCAGAAAGTTCAAAAAAGCCTCGAAGATAAGTTTGTAGCCTATACGCCAAGTGTTGATCAGGCTGCGCAAAGTCTGTGGAGTTCAGGAAAGAAAACTGAAACGCTCCAGTTCCTGACTGATTATTCGGTCAATCAGGCCAATGGAATGACCAAAGAATGGAAGAAACTATCGCAATACCTGCTCGTAAAATTCATTGATGGAAACATCAAGAAAGAAAAAGATGGCGCTTTTGAACGTACCGAAACCGGAATGCCTCCGGGACCAAGTCAACCCGGCTATCCGGATTGGTGGAAAAAGGTGATTGTTGGTCAAACGGGCGACCATTTAAAAATGATTGGGGCTCCAAGCCACTAAAAAGTTGTAAATTTATAAGTTGTGGCATTTGAGGTTTCAATTTATTTGTTACTTTTGCGCCACATTTTCGCAATCTCTTACTTGTTGATTTGAAGTAATATTGCCACTAAAACATAAAAAAATGGATTTAATTAAAGTTGCACAACAAGCATTTGCAGTTGAAACGAAAGAACAACCGCAATTTAAAGCCGGTGACACTATTACCGTTCACTACAAAATTAAGGAAGGTAATAAAGAACGTGTCCAGAATTTCCGTGGAGTGGTTATCCAACTGAAAGGTGAAGGCGTTACAAAAACTTTCACTGTACGCAAAATGTCAGGAAACATTGGTGTTGAAAGAATCTTCCCATTGTACTCTCCTTTCATCGACCAGATTGAAGTGAACAAGAAAGGTATTGTTCGCAGAGCTAAATTGTACTATTTACGTTCTCTTACCGGGAAAAAAGCCCGCATCAAAGAAAAACGTGTCTGAGAAAATATTTTCTTTACCGAAGAGGTTGGATCGAAAGATTCAACCTCTTTTTTTTGCTATGCACAATTGATAAACCAATAGGTCGTTATATAGTAAATATAATTTTGTTTCTTTGTAACTAATAACCAAACCAATTGAAATGATTCTGAAATTATTCTCTTTTCCGATTCTTTTAGCACTTGTTTTCTCTTCCACATTAATTTGCGCACAAACCAACCCGTCTGAGTTATCGGGAACCAACAAAAGTGTTTCGTTTTCGAGGTTCATCGTTTCGCTAAATGGCGGAGCCGGATATTTAACCGGGAACACGAAAAAAGCAAAAGCTGATATGAGGAGTTTTGGAGTCACCGATGCCGACATTGACCAATATTTCCGCGATTTTAAACTTGGGTGGCTCGGCGAAGCTTCTGTTCATTACATGATTAATGAAACACTTGGTTTTGGCGTTGACTACAATGTTTTTACTACCCAGGGTGAGGTTAAAGGGTATGTCGATCCGGGCGATGGCTGGACTAAATATTACGGAATTCTTAGTGATAAAGTATATACCAATTTTATTGGCGCATCGTGCCTTTCAAAAGCCGAACTCGGTAAAAATTGGGGCTACTACGACAAAATTTCGTTCGGAATGGCATTTTATCGCGACGAGACAAACATGATCAACACGCCTTTGCTGGTTACCGGCAAATCATTTGCGATGTACGGAGAATTTGGATTGAGTTATTCCCTGTCGAAACATGTATCGCTAAATGCAGGGCTTTCCTATTTCCTTTCAAGGCTTGGAAAAGTAAAAGCTGATAACGGAACCACAACCGCTGAGGCCGATTTGGATAAAGATTCGAAGGAAAATCTATCGCGCATAAATCTGACAACCGGACTGCTAATTAACTTTTAAACTGACGCCATGCACAATTTATTCAAAAACACGATAAAAACCTTCCTGATCGTAGTTCTGCTTTATCTGTTGGGCACTTCGTGTAGCAACGATTTCCTGAAGCAGGAGCATAATTTTTACGGCCAGATTACCGATACGATTAAAATGACCAACCTGGAAACTTCGAAAACCGTCGATTTCAATCTGGCAAATGCCGGGAAAGCGCATTGGAGGGTTTTTCAGCTTCCAACCTGGATAAAAATGACACCGATGGAGGGAAATTTCTCCGACGGACAAACAACTTTCAAAATTGAAATAACTGACAATGCAGCGATTTCGCAATGGGGAGTGCTGAATTTGCCATTGATTTTTGATGTAGATGGTTTAGGATATGTGCAATATCCTTTCCTGTTTTTAAATTTTGGAAACCCTCAAACCCGCCTTTCCACTAACGAACTGGTGCTGAACTACCAGTCTTCAGGAACGTTCACACTGTACAATACCGGCGGTGGCATTCTTATCTGGCAGGTTCAGAGTAAGCCAACATGGATAACTTTATCCGAACAAAGTGGATATTTAAATGCCAATTCAGCTTTACCGATAAACTTAACCATTTCGCGCGATAATCTGGCAAAAGGCGACTACTCCGGAAATATAGTTATTGCAACAAACTCTGTAACCAATCCAACTCTTACGCTAAAAATATCGATCAAAGTTTACGATCCAACAGTTTCAGGAAATGCCGAATTAATTGAAGGCGAAGTCGTAGATGCTGAGTATTGCAAAGCTACGGGTAGTTTGGTAATTGCCACAAAAAATCCGAATCGCATGTATCTTTACAATTCGGCACAGGTTAAAAAAACGCTTGAATTACAGAAAATACCTATAAACGTGGCCATATCTGAAAAAGGAGACTTGATTGTTGCAAGCTTCACAAATACTGATTTATCGCTTATTAATCCTGAAACATTTACTATTCAAAAGAATATACAGAGCGGAATTATAACTTCCGACATAGCACTTGGCGGCAACGGGTGGGCTTATCTGGCACCAAAAGCTTATGACACTTATTATCTGTTTAGCGTGGATTTAAGCTCTGGACAGGTCGTTAAAAACAACGAAAACATGAACGGACTCACCCTGCTAAAAAAAGTTCCGGGGAAAAATTTGGTTTATGGCTCTAAAACGGGTTGGTCACCCGACTTCCTGATGGTTTTCGATATTTCGGCTGGAGCAGTGAATCCGGTGACAGACGAATGGTGGACCACTCTTGGAAAATTCTGGCTTTCGGAAGACGGAGAACGCATTTTTGCAGGGAACCTTAAAGTTTACCAATCGCCCGATTACCAAAATAAAGGTAATATTATGGACAACCCAAAATCTCTTGGACAACTTGAACCTATTTCGGGTACGGTGAATTCAATTGATCACAGTGCAGCCCTGAAAGAAATTTTTGTGGCATACAAAAGCTACAGTTATGAAGTTGGCGCACAAATTCAGCGAATAGACGACTCCGGCTATTTTGTCAAGAAGACAGTTGGCTTAAATAACCTGACGTTTGTTGAAAATGGATATTCAATGACTGTTATCCCAGACATTCCGTACATGTATGTAAACAAAGCCGGAACTGAGCTTTATATCATTAAAACCGCTACCGGCTACAACAACAAAGTTTACTGGTATTACGAGAAAATTATACTTTGAAATCGGAAATAGACTATTGTGTTCCTGATTCCGTTTCTTAAATTTACTACGTGACTTTAATCTGCGTCAAAACAATTAACGCGTAAGTATATCAAAATAAACGAATGAACAAGCGATGAACCATTTAGATCATACAGTAGGCGAAATTGCCCAATTCAATTCCAACGTTCTGCCCGTGTTCCTGAAATATGGAATTGATTTTTATTGCAAGGGAAAAAATACGCTACCAGAGGCTTGTGCTTTAGCTGCCTGTGATTTGAATATCGTGCAGAAAGAACTCGATGAAGCATTGCAAGCTCCGCCGGAAGAAAGCCAAAGTTTCAACGCCTTGCCTATCGACGAATTAATAACTCACATCGTCGCCAAACATCATTTCTATGTCAATCAATCGGTTCCCGAAATAACTGCACTTTTTCAGCAGATTCCTGCGGTGGAGCAAACTTCTGACTTACAGAAAATCAAGGAATTGTTTCGGCTACTTGCAAATGATATGAAACAACACATGCAGAAAGAAGAACTGGGGCTGTTCCCTTTCATTAAAAAGTTGCAAAATTTAAAGGCCGAGTCACAAACAAAAACTAGCTCTGTTCAATCACTGATTTCGGTAGTTGAATTTGAGCACGACACCTCGGGCATGGTACTCAAACAGCTTGTTACACTTCGCAAACGAATTACCAGCGCCAACCATTTGAGCGAAAACCTGAAACTACTGTTCGCCAAATTGCAGGAATTTGAAGCCGATCTGATTATGCACATTCATGTTGAAAACAATGTGCTCCACAAAAAAACCATTGAGTTGGAGCAATCCCTGGCATAAATACCGATAACTGATATAAAAAACTGAGGCCGGAAACCAGATTCAGTTTTTTATTGGCGGCAATTTCCCCAAATTGAGGAAAATTGCCTCGAAACGAAGGAATTTGCCTCTTTTTGATCCTCAATTCTATCTTTTCGAGGCAATGTTGCATCTAATCGAAGGAAATCTCCTTCAAAAAGAGGGAAAATTGCCTCGAAACGAAGGAGATTTCCTTCAAAACGATCCTCGCGACCATCAAAACGAGGCAATGTTGGAGCTTTCAGAAGGAAAATAATAGAATTTTAATCCAAAAACGAGTATAGCCGGAGCCGCTGTATGCAAGAAACTAAATTTCAGCCTAATTATTCAATCTCACCGCAACCGGATTTCCTTCTTCCTGCAAAAAATGCTTCGCTTTAAGTTAACCTTATCACCAAATCTTCCATTCTAAACCAGCGATTGAAGTTTCGTATTTATTCATCACCTACCTTTGTTCCATTGAATCAAGGTGATAATCAGTATAAATTTGAGCTATGATCAGACAGTGTGTGATTATTTTCGGATGCCTGGCTATTGGCGAACTTCTCGCTTCGGTAACCGGCATTAAGCTTCCAGGAAGTATTATTGGCATGTTGCTGCTTACTTTGCTGCTGAAACTGGGTTGGGTAAAAGTGGCCTGGGTAAAAGGTATTTCCGACTTCCTGGTGAAAAACCTGCCGCTGTTTTTTGTGCCTCCGGGCGTGGCGGTTATGCTCTACCTCGATGTCATCGAAGCCAACTTCTGGTCGATTGTCGTGTCGTCAATCGTTAGCACCATACTCGTTCTTTCACTTACTGGCTGGACTCACCAGTGGCTGAGAAAAAGCAACTATTTTTCAGGAAAACCTACCGATCAACCTACCGCTTAAACCCGCAAGTATGAAGAATTTTCTCCAAAGCGAAGTTTTTATTGTTGCCTTTGTTTTTCTGGCTTATTTCGCCGGGAAGCAAATACAGAAGCGAACCAGGCTGATTTTGCTGAATCCAATCCTGGTTGCAGTGATCATCATTATCGTTTTTTTATCGGCATTTAAAATCGATTACAAGTCGTTTCACGAGGGCAGCAAACTGATCGAATTTTTCCTGAAACCTGCCGTTGTTGCACTTGGGGTTCCGCTATACCTGCAAATTGAAAAGATTAAAAAACAGGCCATTAGCATTCTTGTTTCACAGCTGGTGGGTTGTGTGGTTGGCATCGTTTCGGTAGTTGTAATTGCCAAGCTGATGGGCGCACCCAAAGAAATTATTTATTCGCTGGCGCCCAAATCGGTAACCACGCCAATTGCTATCGAAGTTTCGAAAACCATTGGCGGAATTCCGCCGCTGACGGCTTCTGTTGTGATTGTGGTTGGCATTTTCGGCGCTATTTTCGGCTACACCATTATGAAATGGACGCACGTAAAAAACCCGGTTGCGCAAGGCTTGTCGATGGGAACGGCGGCTCATGCAGTGGGCACTTCGCGCTCGATGGAAATCAGCCCGAAATTCGGTGCCATGTCGAGCATCGGGCTCATTGTCAACGGCATATTCACCGCCATTCTCACGCCTTATATCCTGGAGCTGATCAATATTTGGTTTCCGCTGTAAATGGTTGGCAGAACACCGAATGTTCATTAACTTGTCGTCGTTAACTGAAAACACCTGCCATGCCTGAAATAGTTTATCTCAACGGGAAATTCGTCCCGAAAAATGAAGCACTGATTTCGCCTGAAGACCGCGGTTTTAACTTTGCCGACGGTATTTACGAAGTGATTAAATACTACAATGGAAAAGCATTTCGTTATCCTGATCACCTCGAACGGCTAAAACGCAGTCTGCGCGAGGTGAGCATATGTTTCGATGATTGTGATCAATTGGAAGCCACGTTTCAGGAATTACTCGTTCGCAACGGATTGGCCGATAAGGAAGCCGGAGTTTATTTACAGATTACCCGCGGAAGCCAAACGCGCATTCACCGTTTTCCCGATAACATTACGCCAACGGTTTACGCCACAGCTTTCCCTTTTGCCTCGAAGTGGGATCAGTTGAAAAACGGCGTCAAAGTAATTACCACAGAAGATATTCGCTGGTTGCGCTGCGACATTAAATCGGTATCGCTGCTGCCCAATGTGATGGCTGCCCAAAAAGCTTACGAACAGGGCGCTATAGAGGCTATTTTTATCCGGAATGGCGTGGTAACCGAAGGCTCGCACTCCAGTTTTCTGGCCGTGAAAGATGGAACAATTTACACGCATCCCGATTCGAACCTGGTTTTACCCGGCATTACCAAGATAGTCGTTCGCGAAATCTGTCGGGAGAATAATATTCCTCTGGTAGAGGAAGGTTTTGCGGCTTCGGAACTGGCCTCGATGGACGAAATGATGATTGTGGGCACCGGCAGCGAAGTAACTCCGGTGGTGCAAATCGACAAAATGACCGTGGGCAATGGGAACCCGGGATCTGTGACTTTGTTGCTTCAGGAGAAATTTTTTGAATTGACCAACTCAAAATAACAATTAGTAAATCAATGATTTAAATGAGCAACCAGGAGAAATTAAGATATAGCATTGATTCTATTGTTGCTCTTGAAGATGAGGAATGGGAAAAATTTCGCGGCTTTTTTCAATGTGTTCAGCTTAAAAAGAATGATTATCTACTGAAAGAAGGTCAGGTTTGCGATTTTGTGGGTTTTATAAATTCAGGAGCTTTGGTTTATTTTAAGGTGCTCGAAAATGGCACGGAAGTCACTACCGATTTTGCCTTCGAAAACGATTGGGTTACCAATAACCAAAGCCGTTTGAGCAATTCGCCTTCGCTAATCAACATCAAGGCCATTGAATCAACCGAATTGATAGTGCTTAAAACCAGCGACCTGCCAGACATATACATTCTGTTGCCCAAAATTGAACGGTTGGGCCGAATACTTATCGAGCAGGCTTTTGTCCGAATTACCGCACAAAGCATTGACCTTCAAATATTATCAGCAAAAGAACGCTACGAGCAACTGCTTCAGAAATCGCCCGAAATTATCCAACGGGCGCCACTCTACCACATTGCCAATTATTTGGGCATCGCGCCAAAATCGTTAAGCCGCATTCGAAAAGAAATCCTCCGATAGCTGATTTTGGTAACAAATGTGGAGCAATCTGCATTTGAAATATGCTGAGTTTTGCACCATTAATTATTTAAAATTCAGCAGAAAATGAAAAAGTTAGTTATTTTATTCGTTGTTGGTTGTATTTCGTCGGTTCAGCTTTTGGGGCAAACCGAAAAATCAATCAATTCGGAACGCCGCAACTACGAAGTTAAACAAGCCTTTGAGGTAGAAAGCCTGGTTCCAATGTTTCTCACCGGTGGTTACCATTTTGCCGTTTGTTACCGGTACAACAAATTCAGGCTTCGCGCCAGTGTAATTAACGGAGGCGACTACGATGCCGAACCCGCTGGCTTGTCCAACTCGAAGGCCGATTTTAAACGCTATTACCAACCTTCACCCGGGTTCTTTTTGGGATACAACATCTGGAGAAACCTTGAACTCTACACGTTTCTGGAACTTCACACGTTTGAAATCGAACAAAAAAGTTCGGGATTGAAGAAAGACATTCACAGCACTGATTTCGGGGGCGGCATAAGTTACCAGTTCTTTATTGGCAAACGGTTTTACCTTCAGCCCGGACTTCACCTTTATTTGCGGAGCGACAAAAGCGCTCAGTTCGGGCAAGCTACTTATCATATTCCAAATGCCGATTTTGCCCCTGTGTTTCGCGTAGGCTACCGCTTGTGGAGCAAATACTAAGTAATAAGAATGAAACGAACATGTTACTGCAAACACAAACAGCAATGAAGATAATCTTTAGCAACATGTGAGTTCCATCAGGCTATTAAAAACAAATTATCTCCTAATGAAATAATATCACACTCGAATTTATATTTTATACAGACTCACCCCCGCGCATTGTTCGACTGAGCTCACACCAAAGTCTGCGACGCTTCTCCCCTTCCGGTTAGTTTACGCAGACCGGTAGAAAGCTTTGCCACTTTCAGGTAGTTTTAGCATTGAGCGCTTAATCAGCCAAACCCAATATTCAATGTATATTTTCTGGAATTCGCGAATAATAAATTGAAGCAGATTGTTACCAATAGTAGCTTTACCGGAAATTAAAAGATCAGTAAAAACATGAATTTAAATAATCTCACCGACCGGTTGAGCATGGTTGCCCCCTGTGGTATTGACTGCGGAATATGCGAATTGCATACCCTTACCAAAAACGACGAACTGTATGAACGAATGATACAGCGAGGAATTTCGCCCGACCGGCTTCCGTGCCCCGGTTGTCGCGCCATAGAAGGCAATTGCCCGGTGAAACCAACCACTTGTGCTACCTGGAAATGCGTGAAGGAAAATGAACTGGAGTTTTGCTCGGCCTGTACCGATTTCCCATGCAACCGGCTTCAGCCATGCGCTGATCGGGCTGATATTTTACCCCACAATTTGAAGGTATTCAACCTTTGCCTGATTAATCAAATTGGCATGAAAGCCTTTGTCGAAAAATCGGCTGAAGTGAAACTGAAATACTACTGCGGAAAAATCGACGTTGGTAATGGACCGCAATTGCAGTGAATAGTCACAGTTCTCCGATTTAGAATATTTGACAGTCATTTGCCTTGCAGAATATTCAGGGCCGAACAATCGACAACAAATGACAACTACTGACAACAAATCAAAAATATGAACTCAAACATCCCTTTTCAGACCATCGACTGGTCGAAAATTGAAAAGACCATCCACCCGGGCGAAACCGGAACAGCCTTTTGGCAAACCGCTCAGTTTCCCGGGCTGAGAATCAGAATTGTGGAGTACACCGCAGGTTACCTGGCCGATCACTGGTGCCGCAAAGGCCATATTGTGCATTGTTTGGAAGGCGAATTCACAAGCGAATCAATCGACGGGAACCACTCGCACCTCACCACTGGCATGACTTATGTAGTGACCAACGAACTGAGTTCGCACCGCTCGGTTACAAAAAACGGTGTGAAATTGTTAATTATCGACGGCGATTTCCTGAAATTTCAGGAAGAAATTTGATTTTTATGCAGCAAACTGAAGCTTTATTGAACGAACTTCTGGAAGCTTATTCCGAAGCCAACCTGAACAAAATTACGCGAAACCTGATTCGACTGTACAAGGAAAAGGAGTTTGAAAAACTAAACATCATGGCCGGAATGCTCTCCGAATGGGTCGAAATATCGATTGATTCCGAAGGAAAAGGTTTTTCGAAAATCATATCATTGTATCACCCCGACCGTGGCGAATTTTACCGGACACAAATTGGTGAACTGGCAAACTCGGGGCAGTTGCAATTGCTCGATAAATTCAGGCATATCTTTGTTATTCAGGATATCGAAGAAATTACAATTACAATGGATAGCCTCGAAGATATTGATTATCAACCTGAATATGAATGGGACTTTAAAGCATCGGAGTTTCATTTTCGCGAACGAAAAACCAGGACGCAACCTCCAAAAAAATTCAAGGGCTACACGTTTTACGAGGCCATGCAAATCAGGCAATACGGCAATACCCGAAAGAAATTTCCGACCTACTATTTTGAAGACATGGATGAAATTGAATTGTCGGAATCGGAAATTTCAGACCTGGATGGAGCTGAATATTGCATTCATACACTGTTGATGGATTTATCAGAGAACCTGATTACTGATTTGTCGCCACTGTCAACACTCAGGCAGCTTCAGGAATTGAATCTCTCAGGCAACAAATTGAGTTACATCGATGCGTTGGGTAATCTGCTGCAGCTTCGAAGTGTAGATTTGTCGAATAATACAATTGACGATATTTCTCCGCTCTTCGAGATTCCAACCCTTGAATATGCCGACCTCACCGGGAACCGAATTTCTCAGGCACAAATACAGGAATTGCATGAATTGGGTGTGACAGTTGATTGCTGAAACTATCGCCGTTTTTGAAATTATTGTTTCATCACTTTCTATTTTATATCTGAAAATGAGGTGATTATTGGATAGAGATGGTTCTGGTTTTTTAAGCTTACGAACAGTTTCACCGATTTTGGGTTCAAATGGTTACATTTGCACAAAATCAACAATAAGACAATGAGTAGCGAACATTTGCACGATGACCATAAAAATATCCTGAAAGGACTTGAATCGGCCGATTCATTGAAAGTGATAGATACAATTGAAGAACTGCGCAACTCGGGCAAAGCTTCGGATATCCCTCTTTTGGTCGAACTTTTGCATCTGACGCAAAATCCGGAAATAAAATCAAAAATTACTGGGTTGTTTGCTAATCTAAAAGAAAGTGATACAATTCCTCAAATCATTGAAGCCATTCAGAATCAGAAATATTCACCTGAATTGAAAGAATTGGTGGCTTGTTGTTGGGAAAACGGACTCGATTACAGCAACTACCTCAGTTTGTTTGTAGGGTTGTTGATTGACAATGAATTCGAGATCGCCTTTGAAGCATACACGGTGATTATGAATTTGGAAACCCGAATTGATCAGAAAATCATTGACCAGGAAATAGACTTACTGCAACAGGCTTTATCATCGGCTCCTGAACAAAAGCGCCAGCTATTGCTCGATGTGATTGACTTTTTGCCTTCGATAGGGTTTTAAGATTTGGGAATTTGAGGATGTGAAAATGAAAATCGTTGAAATCAGGTTTGCAGGTCAATAATTTAACCCGCATCTCGAAACCCGCAATATTA
>DAOPZV010000115.1:0-7233 GCA_035353575.1 Prolixibacteraceae bacterium
AAAGCCCGGAATGCTGGTCTTACTTCTATCCGTTGACTGAAGTCAACGGCAAAGGATATCGCTGCAATTTCCATCTGTTTAGGTATTTATAACGATATTCGAATTAATTTTTCATACCACGCACAAGAAAATACGCGAAAATGTACGCAGTCTCTTTAGTTGCCAGCGTAAAAAATCAGCTAAAACGGTATTCATACCATATGTAAATCAGGCAATTGGAGGCGCTCTGAGCGAAAAGTAACGGACTAAGGGAGTAAAAACAATTTCCGGAATCGGATCGATATCGATTTTTATAACCGATTGAGCCTCGAAATGATTTGCGGGAGTAGTTGAAATGAAATTGTAAAATTCGAAATCGCAAACCGGACAAGGATCTTCTGTACGGTCAATCGTTTCGGAAGTAGTAAATTCGTGGTGATGGTGCGAACCGTGGTGTACGTGAAACGTCTTGCTTATCAGCGGATAAGACAATAGCAGCAAGTGCAAAACCACTACCACTATTAAGTTATTTCTGAGTTTTCGTTTCATGACCTGAATAAAACAGTTTGCTGTACTGAATGTTTAAGCCTGATAAGCTGTTTCTACAATTCCTTTTTTCCTTTTCCAGTTAATTTGGGCTAAAAACAATCCTGAAATTACGATGGCGATTCCAACCATTTGGTGAAAATAAAGAGTATCGCCCAATATCACGAATGCAAAAATAGCGACAAAAACAGGGATAACATTAATAAAAATGTTCGATTTGTTGATGCCAATGTTTCGGATGCTGTAGGTGAATAGGATAAACGCAAATGTTGAAGCGAAAATTGCCAGCTTGACGATTGCAGCAAACGATTTGAGGTTAAATGGAATTTGCAAAAAATCATTCATTTCAAGCCCAAGCCAGAAAGGCAAAAAGAGAACTGCACCAATCAGGTTTTGATAGGTGATAATTGTGAACGTATTGTATCGGTGGGCAATACCTTTAAGCACAGTTGAATAGCCAATAGCTCCCATAACCGCAACAAATTCGAGCGCAACTCCGAGCGGAGAAGCTGTAAAGTTGAGCGAATTGTCGAGTACAACCAGGCTTACGCCCAGAAAAGTGATTATTAGTCCAATGAGATTGGTTTTGCTTAACTTTTCTTTGTAGAAATACCAGGCCAGAATGGGGGAAAAGAGCGGAATTGTAGCAACAATTACAGCAGCTACAGTTGACGAAACATATTTCAAACCATAGCTTTCGCCCATGAAATACAGGAAAGGCTCGAAAAAGGCCAGCATTACAAAATATTTCAGGTCGCCGGACTTGATGCGCTGTAATTTGCGGGTGACAAGTGTAAAAGCCAGCAACATTCCCGACGAAAGAATAAGCCTGAACAACACGGTTGTCAACGGGCCATAAGCTTCGTAAACCACTTTGACCCAAACAAACGAGAAGCTCCAGAAAATCATCGACAACAGGGCGGCTCCATATGTTATCCAGCTTTTGTTCTTCATTTTACCTTTTATGTGCGGCAAAAGTAGGGATATTTAGGTGGATAAAAATGAGAAATCGGTCAGGTTGCCTATAAAAATTAGTCAGGGTTTCACTTTAAGCGAAGCCCTGACTAAAAATCAAAATTACTTTTAGAACTTGCCAAATTTGAACACCAACCCAATATTGGCGCCTTCCATAACATCCGAATTGGTATTAGCCATGTCAATTTTAGAGGTAAAACGATAGCCAATTGTTCCGGCAAGCCGAAAATGACGGGTCATGTTAAATTCCAGTTCAACGGAAGGCTCAAAAACAAGGAATACATCGCTGCGGGTATCATCGTAAGTCCAGTCGAGGTGGTCTTCAACCTGTGCAATTGCTCCTACGCCAAATAGGATTGGAACGGAGATGTGCACAGGCAAGCGATGAGCCAGAATAGGTTCCAAATACAGACCGCCGTAGCCACCAGCCAGGTTGTAATCGAGGTCGTTGTTGCGCCAATTGTGGTAGTTGACGTCGTTTATAAAACTGGTACCTCCAAGGCCAATGGCAAACGAATGGTTGATAATCCACGAACCGCGGGCACCCATCAGAAAAGCATCTTTCCCGTCAATTTGGGTGTAGCCAAAAGAAAGTGCGCCATAACCGCCGTTGCTCCGGTTTTTTGAGAAGATGGTTGAAATTTGGTTGTCGGTGTTTTCCTGGGCCGAGGCACATAAAACTCCCAGCCCGATAAAAATCAGGATAAATAATTGTTTCATTTTTAACTGTTTAATTGTTTTTGTTTCTGGCTAAAACGTATATTTTACGGTAAAAGCAAAGTCGAAGGGCTGAAGCTGGAAGAAGTTCTTTCCGAAGAGGTTGAAATAGGGTTTTACTTCAATTCCAAATACCAGCGGAATTTCTCGAATGTTGTATTCTATTCCGGCTAAGGCATCCAACCCGGCAACAGGGCCAGAGCGGCGTTCGCGATAAGCAGTATGGTAAATGTCGTTATAGTAACTATCTCTATACCATGATTCAAAGCCAGCATGGGCCCCAAATCCATATACAAAAGTGAATTCTTCCTGATCGATGTCGAACGCATCTGGCACGTGAAATTCCTTTAATCCTGTCAATTGGATTCCCTGCTTGCGGGTTGAAAGGAGCACTTTGTACGAAGTTAAATTACCCGAAAAAACGCGGTATTCGATACCCGACGATAAACCGCCACGGATGCCAACGGCTTTTACCGGTTCTTCGGCAAAACTAATAGTGGCAAGAAATAAGAGACTGATAACAAGGTAAATGTGTTTCATTCGTATAATTTTTTTGTTTTTCAATCGTGTTTTGGCACGTACTCATGGAATAGCCATTTATACATTTTCGGTTGGTATGGGCATTTGCTCTTATGACTATTTCATCTGTATTTTAGTTGTTTTCTGATTTATCAAATTTCGTTAATTTTTATCAACTACACCACCCGAACCCGAGATACTTGTGTGTATTGCCGGATAGTTGATGTAAAACACCTTTCCGCTTCCGGAAATACGAGCATCGATGCTGTTGGCTGCGTTCACATACATATCTCCTGAACCTGAAATCGTTGCGTCGCAGTCGTTTTGCTCCAGGTTATAGGATTTTATTTTTCCTGAACCGCTGATCAAAAATCGGCTGTAACCGGCTATTCCTGATATTGTTATGCTTCCTGATCCGGAGACATCGGCGTCAATTTTATTGCAGTTTACTTCTGTTATAATATCGCCCGATCCGGAGACATGGGCGTAGAAATTATCACTCAGAAAGCTGCCGGTTTCAATGAATCCCGAGCCACTAATAGAAACTCCGTTCAATGCCGGTGTAGTGATATAAATTTCTATTGGCAGCGTTTGGCGAAGTGAATGAATTCCGCTTGTCCTGATTTTCATCTTTTTACCGTCAACTTCAGTCGAAATATACGGAAGCAAATTCGATTCGGCAGTTACCTCTACCGAATAGGAAAATCCCGGAGTTACATGTACTTCAAAATCGCCGTTCGACGCAATTTCGTTGAACCCTTCGTCGGAACGTTTTTCAGTTCGTTGAATTCCATTGCCTTCGATGAAAAGCTCGTCGAGGCAGGAGGTTGTAATGAATAGCAACAAAACCGATGCTGCCAAAGTTCTAATTTTAGTTGTTTCCATAGCTTTGAGGTCTTTTAATTGTTTCTGATGTTTCTATCGTTTCTGTTGTTTAATTCAGAACTTCGAACTTTAGGCACTCCGAACTTTCAAAGTTTCTGTTGTTTTTCGAAAATAGAGACAGGATTATTTTTAATGGGTTGCAAATCCTTAACTTTTTTCTGAACTATTTTTCTGTTTTCTGTCGCAAGTATAATCGTCAAACCTTTCTTTCGGATATAGAAGTTGCTGAATCACCAGTATTTACTGATGAATTGGAGTTTTGGGGTGTTGAAAAAAGAGTTTAAACTTTAATACGACAGGATATTGACTTCGCCTCCCACTGAGTTTACAATCAACTGGTCTTCTTTCATCTTCTTGCCAAAGTAGCCGGTATGCCTGTTTTTGTTTTCCTTCGAATCAAGTACTTCCTTGTCTTCCACTTTCATTTCACGGCCTAGTTTCAGGTCGGTTTTGGCTTCGGTAATTTCGAAATTAAACTTCGATTCCGGCTGAAAATAAAGGTTAACATCGGCAGAGCGCGACTCAACATAGATGTTGCTGAACGAGCTCATTACCTTTTCCATTTCGAGCGAACCATAACTCAGGCGGATGTTTGCCTTGTTTTTCATTTCCGTAATTCGGAACTGGGTAAAACTGCCAGCTCCATCTATTTTGTCAGCGAGGCGAATGCGCAGTTTATCGCGGCGCGAATCAATGCTTAAATCTTCCGAATTCATAATTTCCACAGTCGATGATTTACTTTCGAGCCTCAATATGCCCGAATTTTTCACCTGAATATCGCTGTAATTACTTGTAATTCTTGAATTTGGTAAGTTGTTGAAAACGGCATCTGCGAAATTCAGGTTTAGGGTCGAGCGCTTGGTAAGGTCGCCGGTTTTTAGTTTCCCGTTGCTTACCGAAATCTGTGTTTCGCCCTTGTAATCGCCCATAATTATATCGCCAAATTTGTTTTCGAGCCTTAATTCATGATTATCAGGCAAAAATATAGTCAGATCAATTCTGATGCTGCCGTTGGTTTGAAGAATAGTTTCCTTGAATTTCTGAAATTCGTTTTCAAGCTGGCTTTTGTTTTTATCAACCTGCGTTTTTACAACCAGGTAATACTGGCTGTTGCTAATGTCGAAATCCAGGTTTCCCATCGTTTTTTCAAGCTTGATGGGCTTTTTCTCGTTAATTTCCATCCTGAATTTGATCACAACAGAGTCTTTGTCCCATGTATTCAGTTCAATTCGCCCGTATTTATTGGTAATATCGATTCGCGTTTCGGGCTTAATGGCAAAGCGTTTTACCAACTCGCGGGTTTCGGTAAACTGAGCTCTGGCAGTCAGTCCGCTTAATAAAAGCAAACCCGATGCAATGAGACTCAATCCTTTTATTTTACGTTTTGTATTCATAACCATTTGGTTAGCAATTTATTTGTTCGAGGACATCGTCAACCAGTTTCATTCGGTTGCGGTTATTCTCTATCATAGCTTCAATAACTTCTTTGTTCGAAACATTGTCTTTCAAATCACTTTTAAGCGACATATACATCGTTTCCAGCTCGTTTAAATCGCTTTCAATCTGGGCTTTCAATTCAGGATGAACTTTGTAGCATTTCTGAATCTCGGCCAGTTTTCCTGAGACTTCCTGTGCATAATACTGCTCAGCTTCAATGAGTTCCTGAACTTCAGGATCGGCAGTGGCATTGCTTTTAGCCGATTGTCCGGAATTTCCAGATTGGAAATAAAACACTGCCGGAATTGTAAGGACCAAAACAAGAATTGCAGCAATCTTGATTATAAGAAACCTGCTTTTCGGCTTTTGCTCCGGCTGTTCAAATTTCAGGTTAATGGCTTCCCAAACCTTGTCCGATGGCTCCAGGTGATCAAATTCGTGCCTGTTTTCTTCCACAAACGATTCTAATCTGTCGCGCTTCATATTGCTTTGCTTTTAGTTTGTTTCATAAATTCGTAAACCCTGCGTTTGGCGCGCATATACTGCGATTTCGATGTCGATTCGGTAATGTTCAGTATTTGTGCAATCTCGCCGTGGTCATATCCTTCGAGCAGGTAAAGAGAGAACACGATGCGCCCGCCTTCGGGCAGTTGGTTCATTGCTTCCACAACATTTTGCGTCGTGTATAACGCTTCTTCAGGTTCTTCCTCTGCTGTTTCATAACGATGTATATCTTCAGTCAGTTTTAAGTCAATCTTCCGTTTGTTCAGTGCATTGATACAGGTGTGAACAGTTATCGTTTTCAGCCAGGTGCCAAAGCTCGATTCGTGCCTGAACGATTCCAGCTTTGTAAAGGCTTGAACAAAAGCCTCCTGAAGCATATCTTCGGCATCCTCGCGGTTGTTCATCAGGCGGTAGCACACGTTGAACATCGCTTTGGAGTACAGTTGATACAGCTGGTAACGGGCTTTGTTGTTGCCTTTTAAGCATTGGGCAATCAAATCCTGATGTATGAATGCTGTCTGACTCAAATTTTAAACTTTACAATTCCATTGACAACCTTTTTTCAGCAGGGTTGCAATTGATTCAATTATTTTTTCGTTTTACTGAAAACGGTATCAAATTTGGATATTTTTGCGCACACAAATACAACTTAAATCCATTAAAGCATAAGTTCATGTCAAATCGCAGAAACTTTATTAAGACCAGTGCCCTAGCCGGAATCGGTATAATGGCAGCCGCGAAAACTCAGGTGATTGCCAGTCAGTTGTTGCCAGCTTACGAAAGCCAGCGACCACAGCTCGCCAAACGAAAATTTGTGAGCGAAGGTGTTGAAAAAACAATTGCCAAAGTAAAAGCGTCCATTTCAAATCCTGAATTGGGTTGGCTGTTCGAAAACTGTTTTCCAAACACACTCGATACTACTGTTGATTTTGAGATTATCGACGGAAAGCCTGATACGTATGTGATCACCGGCGACATTGATGCCATGTGGCTGCGCGACAGTACAGCCCAAATTTGGCCATATTTGCCGCTTGTAAAAGAAGATACCAAGTTGAAAGAGTTGGTGAAAGGGGTGATCAACCGCCAAGCCAAGTGCATTTTGCTCGATCCGTATGCCAATGCTTTTTATAAAGATTTCAATAAAGAAAGCGAGTGGAAACACGATTTGACCAAGATGAAACCGGGCATTCACGAACGGAAATGGGAAATTGACAGCTTGTGTTATCCGGTTCGTCTGGCTCATGGCTATTGGAAAATGACCGGCGACACCAGCATGTTCGATACCAAATGGAAGGAAGCGATGCAGCTCGTTTTGCAAACTTTCCGCGAGCAACAACGCTGGCACGACAAAGGTCCGTATAGTTTTCAGCGCGAAACAGCCTGGGCAACCGATGGCGTTCCGTTGAGTGGTTACGGCTATCCGGTAAAGCCTTGCGGATTGATTGTTTCCACATTCCGCCCGAGCGACGATTGTACGCTTTTCCCATACCTTATTCCGAGCAATATGTTTGCCATCGAGGTTTTGGGCTACCTGGCTGAAATGTTCTCAACTCCGCAATTGAAAGACGATTCGATAGTTGCCAAAGCCAAAGAGTTGCAGCAACAGGTGAAAAAGGGTTTGGAAGAAAACGGGATTATTCAGCATCCGAAGTTTGGCGAAATCATTGCTTT
>DAOPZV010000115.1:7333-12222 GCA_035353575.1 Prolixibacteraceae bacterium
AAAGACGATGCAACCAAGTTTACCCGCAAGTGGTTTGCATGGGCCAACACCCTGTTTGGTGAGCTAATCCTGAAGATTTATCATGAAAGGCCACATTTATTAAAGGCATAGAAATTTAAAGACGTACATATTTGACACAAAAAAAGGAGAGTTAGTCGCTCTCCTTTTTCTATTGTAATTCTTTGCAGAAACCCGAGGTTTAGCTTACTCAAATTTGATGACAAAATCTTCTTTCGGCTTTCTAACTTTTTTCATATTCACCAGCCAGTCGTTTTCGGCATCACGGTATCCCAAAGGTAATAATAAGACACTTCTTAATCCTTTCGAACGGAGATCGAGCAGTTCGTCAAGCGCTTCGGTGCTAAAGCCTTCCATTGGAGTGCAGTCAACTTTTAATTCAGCTGCCTGAGCAATTGCCAATCCAAATCCAATGTATGCTTGCCTTGCAGTGTGAATAAAATTTTCCTTTTCAGGCTGATTAAGATATTTTCTTTTTAAACGATCGGTGTAGGAGCCAAATCTTCCGCGCGGCAAACCTCTTTCGTCGGTAATATAATCGTACTGCCCGTCAATTCGTTCGGCAGTGTATTTATCCCAAGCTACAAATACGAGCAGGTGTGAGCAGTCTGCCACAATTTGCTGATCCATTGCAATAGGAATAATCTTGTCTTTTATATCCTGATTGGTAATTACAATTACCTTAAACTGCTGCAAGCCTGAAGAAGTTGGTGCCAGTCTTGCTGCTTCAATAATTTTGTCCACATCGTCCTGGGCTACTTTTTTCGTTGGGTCGTACTTTTTCGTAGCGTATCGCCACTTTAAATTATCTAATAATGCCATAGTTATAATGCTTTCTTTTTGTTGTATTAGTGAATTTTATGTTTTTAGCTTTCCCGTTTCCCATGCAACAACAAGTTTACTGCCTGTTCGAGCGATCCGGCCTGAATAACTTCCCCGGAATTGACAAAGAAAATTTCGTCGGCATTTTCGATGGTGTTCAGTCGGTGCGCAATGATTACTCGGGTTGTTGTTTCGGGTAATTTTTGCAGAATGGTTTCGAGCATTTGCTCGGTTATGGTGTCGATGTTGGCTGTTGCTTCGTCGAGAATTAGTAATTCGGGTTTGCGCAAAACGGCGCGCATAAAGGCAATTAGCTGTTTCTGGCCCAAACTTATACCGTCGCCGGTGGTGGTCACTTTGCTGTCGAGCCCGGAATCGAAACGACTCAATAAACTCTCCAGTCCCGATTCTTCAATCACTTTCGAAAGCTCTTCGTTCGACAGGTTTTGGTATTCGCTATTGCCGTAGAGGATATTGTCGCGAACAGTTCCGGTAAACAGGAACGGTTCCTGCAAAATGAAGCCAATCTTTTGTGTCCTTTCAGCTGGTTCAAACGAACGAATGTCTTTCCCTTCCAGAAAAATCAAGCCTTTTGATCCGTCGTAAAGTCGGGCGATTAACGAGGCAGTGGTTGTTTTACCTCCGCCGGTTGGTCCAACAAATGCGTAAGTCTTACCACGTTCCAGCGTAAAATTCACATGGTGCAACACTTCTTTCCCGTTCGGATAAGTAAACGATACGTTTTTAAACGAAAGATACACTTCTGATTTATCGGTGCAATGCCCCGGAATAACCGGCAGATTGGTTGACAGCGAAAGGATTTGCGAAATACGGTCCCACGCTGCCATTGCTGTTTGAAACGAAGCCCACAACGCTGCCAGTTGCCGCAACGGGTGGTAAAAATTATTGATGTACGATAAAAAGCTGATGAGCAAACCTATCGTGAAATGGCCGGTTGAAATGAGGTAAATACCAAATGCCAGCACAATCAACTGCCCAATGTTGGCCGTGAAACCATATACCGGCATGAAAATGTTGTTGGCCAAACCGGCACCAATGGCCGTGTTGTAGTTCTTTTGATTAGCCTCATCAAAACGTTCGCGGAAATAGTCGCGGCGGTTGAAAGCCACAATCACCTTGAAATTGTTGAGGCTTTCCTGAATCTCGGCGCTTAAACCACCGGTACTTTTCAGGTTGGCGGCATTCTTTGCCTTTACCCAGGGCGAAATCGACTTGGTGAATATCCAGATAACTACCGCTGGAACCAAGGCGGCAAGCCCCAGTTCAGGATTAATACTGACCAGAAAAATGCCTGAGCCAATCATGGTAAAAATGCTTCCTATAAACTGCATCAGCGATTGCGAAAAAAACTGGTTCAGTTTATCGGTGTCGTTGTTGATGCGCGAAATAAGGTCGCCAGCTTTGTTTTGGTTAAAGAAATCGACCGGTAATTCCTGAAGTTTGGTAAAAACAGCATTCCGAAGGCTGAACAGCATACGGATTCCGACGCCGCCCATCATATTCATTTGCATGTAATTGGTTCCGAAGGCAGTAAGGTAAATTACAAGCAAAAGAATCGAATACCGAATTACTCCGTCGTATTGTTTGGCCTGAATAAAGGTATCGATGGTGTGTCCAATCAGGTACGGACCCAATAAGCTAAGTCCGGCATTGATTAAAATAATGATCAGCGCCAGAGTTACTGTCCGCTTTTCTTCCCTGATTAAATCGAGGAGTTTACGTAAAGCGGCTAGCGTCGATTTCTTCTGGTCGGCAGATGGTGCCGATTGTAGGAGATTATAGTTCATGATTCGTAATGGCTTGTGCTACGTTGTGAATTTTCGATCTGCACGTATTCGGTGCAGGTTTCCATGAGTTCGCGGTGTGTTCCGGCGGCAATAATTTCGCCTTCCATCAGCAGTATAATTTGCTCGAAACGCTTAACCGATGCCACTTTCTGAGTTACCGAAATCAAGGTCAGATCAGGATAATTGGCTTCGAGGTTTTTCAGAATTTTCTTTTCCGTCTCGCGGTCAACGCGCGCTGTAAAGTCGTCGAGCAGCAAAATTTTGGGGTTTATCGCCAACGCCCGGGCCAGCATAATGCGCTGCTTTTGTCCGCCCGAAAGGCTTGTGCCGCGCTCCGAAACAATGGTGTTCAGCTTTTCAGGAAGCGAGTCGATAAAGTCTTTCAGTTCGGCTGTTTGTATGGCTTTTTCGAGCGATTCGTCGGTTACCCGATCACTAAAAGCGATGTTTTCGCGCAGGCTCATGTTAAAAATAACGCTGTCCTGAAGTACAAAACCAATTTGGCTGCGGAATGAATTTTTGTCGTACAGGTCAATTTCTTTTCCATCGTACAAAATGGCCCCGCTGTCGGGCTTGATGAGGTCGGTGAGCAGATTCAGTAACTGGCTTTTGCCTGCCGCTGTCGGGCCGATAATGGCAACATGTGTACCGCCTTTTACTTTCAGCGAAATGTCTTTTAATACAGGCTTTTCGCCATACGAAAGCGAAATATTCCGAAGCTCAATATTTCCGTTCAATGGTTCAGCAATTGTACCTTTTTCCTCGATATCCGGAGCGTCAAGAACTTCAACAATACGGCCGTACGACGCAGATGCCTGCGCGATGATGTTGCTCATGAATCCAATGATAATGATCGGGAAAATGAGCAAAGCCAGGTAGCTGTTGAAGGCTGCAAAATCGCCGAGCGACATCGTTCCTGAGATAACAAAATGCCCGCCAAGCATCAGAATAGTTAAACTTGCCAGGTTGGCTGTAAATGTGATAATCGGTATCAAAGCTGCAAACAAGCGAAGAATGCCTAAGCCTACGTTTCGGGCGTCGGTATTGGCTTCCAGAAATTTATGGTATTCGGTTTGCTGTGCATTTAAAACCCTGATAATTGCCGAGCCCATGATGCTTTCGTTGATTACCTTGTTCAGCCAGTCGATAATTTCGCGGCTACGTTTGAATAAAACCCGTGCTTTTTTCAGGATAAATGCAAAAGTGCCGCCAATAATCGGGATGATCGCAATAATTGGAATAGCGAGCTTGTAATTAATCATGACCAAAAGAACACAGGTTCCAATAATCATGAAGGCCGACGAAAACATGGTGGCAACCGCCATCGATACAAACATCTTGATCGAATCGATGTCGGATGTGAGATTGGTTAAAAGCTTTGAAGGATTGGCCTTCAGGATATACGAATAGCTTTGACGCGAAATTTTGTCGGACAAGCGTTTGCGAAGATCCAGCGCAACTTTTTCTGACGAAAATGTTTGTACAACACTTTGCAAATAGGTGAACAGAAAAATAACAAAGGCGGCAATCAGGAACTCGGTAACAACCGTTTTAAGCGAAAAAGTTCCGGCAGAAAATGAGTCGATGCCTTTGGATATGATTTTGGGAACCAGCAGGTTTACGCCGTTACTTAGCAATGCAAACAGCACCAGAAGGGAAATCATTCCCCGGTAGGGTTTCAGTAAACTAAATACGGAGGGCTTTGATGGTTTGGTATTGTGGCTTGGGTCTTTTGATTTTTTCATTATTTAAATCAATTGAAAACAATAAATACAAAGAAACAGCAAAAGTGTTTATGTTTTCAGGCAATAAGTGTTAAGAATGAAATAATGTGGTACTCGAATTTGTATTTTTATTCGAACTCACCCTCTGCACCTGACAGCCGCTTTGCGGACGTCGGGGGTGAGTACAAAGAATACGACAAAATTGTTCCAGTACTTATATGGAAACTTAAAGACAAAAAATTGAGCGGAAGCTTTTGTTCATCCGCTCAGTTTCTCTTTTACTTACTCCTGTTCTCCTTTTTCTTTGGTATAGCAGCGCGACCATGGTGGCTGGTGCAATCTGAGGTGTTCGCGAAACTGTTCACGTTCTTCAGGTGTCATTTTTTCCCATTTGTCGTGCATTTTGCTACGGTAATGGTCGTGGTGTCGGCGGCCATGACAGCCAAAACCCAGAATCATTCTCGATAAAATCATCAGTCCAACCGTTTGCCAGAATGTAATTTCGGGCAGGTGGAAA
>DAOPZV010000116.1:0-12132 GCA_035353575.1 Prolixibacteraceae bacterium
TATAAGTAGTAATCGGTTCATTTTATATTAGTTATGATTTAATCCGTCAGCTAAAGCAGACGGCAAGGAATAGGTTTCGCTTAGGATTATAATATTGTTCATTTCTGCGTCCTATTTTGTACTTCTGCCTTCTGCCTTTTTCTTTTTTACTTTTGCCTTTCTACCTGAACTCCTGCAAGGTTTCGATCATGGCGACCAGGTTTTCGGCAGGAACATCGGGCATGATGTTGTGAATGGTATTGAACACATAACCACCGTCTTTGCCAAAAACTTCGAGGTTCTGTTTTACATGATCTTTCACTTGTTGAGGTGTTGCCCGGTTCAGGATACTTTGGGTGTTAACGCCGCCTCCCCAGAATGTCAGGTCTTTGCCAAATTCTCGTTTCAGATCAGCCGGGTTCATGTTGATCGCATTGATTTGTACCGGATTCAGTATTTCAAAACCCGCCTCGATCAGGTGCGGAATCAGCTCGTAAATGCCGCCGCATGAATGAAGCATGGTATGTGCCGAAGAATGTGCTTTCACAAAGTCGCACATCATTTGGTGGCGTGGCTTGAAAAACTCACAATAGGTTTCGGTGTCGAACAGCGGACCTGTATTGGTTCCCAGGTCGTCGCCAAATTTGATGATGTCAACAATATCGCCTACTGACTCACACACTTTAGCCAGAAATTCAAGATGGCGTTCCAGAAGCGCGTCGAGCAAACGATGTACATTTTCTGGTTCCATGTACAAATCCATCAGAAAATTGTCGATCCGGCGAAGGAAAGTTCCCCATTCGAAGAGGTTGCATCCCACACCGATTAAAAGTGCGCGATCGGTATTGGCGCGGGCTTCCAGAGCTTTTTCACGAAGTGAAGTCCAGAAGTTGGGTTCGTCGATGCGGTCGAAGGGAGTGAAGCCAAAACCACCCCAAACGGTGCGCGACATGTCGAATCCCAGATTCTTATAATTTTCAGGATAAGCATCGGCATAAGGAAAAATTAGCTGATCGAAGAAGGTCGCACCGACCGGCATTTTCCCGATCATCTCGCCGCATTTTCCGGAAGCCAGCAAAACGCCGTTAGCTTGCATTTCCGGGGTGAACCATTTGGGGTACAAGGCAGGATAGCCTTTAATGAGCTCCAGTTCGTGCCAGTAATTTTCGTCGGTGTTAAAAAAACGACCGATATCGAATACATCCACGCCCCATAAGTCGAGCAATTCCATTTCAGGCTGAGTAACCTGCTGGATCACATCATACGCATGATTTTTCTTGTTTGATAAACCCAGGTGGTTAACCAGATTTTGGTATGCTACTACCGATATACCCGAGCTGGGTGTTGCTCCAAGATCCAAAGGAATGCGGTCGGGCTGCCGGTGATTAATTGCTGATAAAATTCGTTCTCTGTGGTTCATAGTTTAGTTGGTTATTGTATTCGTATTGTCATGATTTCCCATGGTTTTACCGAAACTTCCACGCTACCATCGGCATTCACTGGCAGGTTTTTTTCGTCATATTCAATCATATCGGTTAGGGTAACTTTGCTAAAAGGTTTAAATCCGCTGATCTTTGCTTTGGTGAATTTACCTTCGGCTTCATAAAACCGGACAATGGTTCCATTACCATCTTCAGCCTGTTTCATTGCCGAAATGATGATATTGGATGGCTCAACCTTTAGAAAACTCTGAGCAGTTGAAAATGTCGGGATTCCGCTTCCTTTTCCGGAAAATGCGATTAATGGTTTGTTGAAAGCCTGTCCGTTTTTGTAGGCAACCCGCCAGCCGCCCTGGTGTGGATACAAAGCCATGCGGTAGCTGTGCGATCCTGCCTGAGTGAACGAATATTCCGGATTCCAGGCCAAACTTTCCCTTGACGAAAGCAGTACGTGTTGAACCACCGGATAATCAACCGGATTAGCAGTTTCGTCGCGGAACAGATGGACGGTCATGTCGGAAGCAAACAGGCAGCCTTTTCCCTGGTAATCGCCCGAAGAAACATCGACCCAATTGACTGCTTCACGGTAAGGAAGGTCTTTTCGTCCGTATTTGTCAGGATTGAATTGGCATTCGTAGTTTTCGGGCAGAAGAGAATAGTCAATTTCGTCGCGCCCCATTTCAACGGTGCCAAAAGGAATTTCGTAACTGGCTTTAAACGACCGGTCGAGCTTTAATGGAAATGCGATCCGCAATTCGCGTGTTTTTTCACCTGTCCAGTTTAGTACATCGGCTTCAACGATCAATTCACCTGAAAATTTATTCAGGATAAACCGTTCACGTAGTGTAAAGTAGCTGAATTTTGCTTCTTTTTCGACGATATAACGAAGTGGACTTTCCTGAGTCCGAATGGTTTTAAAATCGTGCCGGCTGGTTTTGTCAAAATCGTTCATATTCACCGGCAATACTTTTTCCCATGCAGTGCCTGGTGCGGTGAACTGAATGACTTCGCCACCGAAAAATTTGTCAGTTCGCAGTATCTCCAGGTTTCTTGTTTTGTCGAAATAGGAAGCAATACCTCCGGCTCCAAACCTGATTTTTACCTGTTCGGTTTCGATAGAATCTGCCGGAACATTGGTTTTATTTTCGGGGAAACTGTTCGCTTGAGAAGCGTAAAAAGTTTGATATCCAAGTGATGGAATCTTGCCAGCCAGCAGTACGATTTCGGTTTGAGATTGATTTTCTGTTTTAGAAACCAGCTCAAACGGTACCTGATTTCCGTGGACATCTTTCAGTTGAAATGCTTTCCAGTTTTCAGGATAAGAAACCGTACACGAAGCTAATTCTGTACGTTCCCAGTTGCAAGGATTGTAAACGACCACCGGGATTTGGTCGTTGCCGGGTTGCGGAACGGATTTTAAAAATTGTTCCTGAGCCGTTTTTACCAGCGCACGGGCAATTTCCTCCGATTTACGGTACGAAGCCACATAAAAACTATCAGTTACCGGTCCGCGGTTGCCGCCCCAGCCATGATCGGGCCAGCAGTTGGCCAGCCAGCCTTCGTCGAACTTGTTTTGTGGATAGTTGGCTGAAGGATTTACCTGTTTAATTGCGGCAAACAATCCTTCAGCACCGGTAAGCATGTTGCAGGCTTTTCGCCCGGCAAGTAACCCTTCGCGGTTGGCGGGTTCGTCGTAGTAAGCCCACGACAGCGGCCAGTCGCCTTTAATGGTTTCGATGTTCAGTTCGCCGTTTCCGAAGAACTCTTTTAGCGCGCTTTCTGGCTCAATAAATTGTATTTTGGGTGGATTGATCTGTTTATCGGGTTCGTTTTTATAATGCGTATTCCATTTTTCAGCAAACAGTTTCATTGTCGCATTCTGTGTTTCGACAAACGGAAGCATGTCTTTGCAAGGTGGAAGATAATCGGTATCAAAATCGTAGAGCATGGTTTTGGGAAGCTGGCGGGGCTGGTAGTAATACTCGCGTTCGTTAATGAATTTCATCCATCCGGTATTGTTTATCGGGTTCATGAGTCCGTTGGGATCGCCGTAACGAAACGCAAACATGGGAATGGAGGTGCCGTCGAGTCCTTGCCAGTAATAGAATCCCCAGGGTAAACGACCCTGAATGGTATAATCGATGCCCGATTTTCTCAGGATTTGCGGCATTTGATAGGTGAATCCGGGAACGTCGGTATTGATGTAATAATGTGTGTCGTAACCGGGTATATTTTCTTTGAGCCATCGCCGTCCGTAGTAGAACTGGCGAATCAGTTTTTCCTGACCAACATGTACCTGTAAATTCTGAACATAGCTGGCACCAAAGGTGAAACGACCTTCGTGCATTCGCTGAACCAATTCTTCTTTTCGTTCGGGATGCCTGACCAGAAACTCTTTCAGGTATTCCACCGATTCCATCATGTATTTGAAATCGGGATTGGTTTTCATCATGTCCAATGCCGGGGCAATTAACACGTCCGAGCGGTAATCGGCAGTTATAGCTTGCGTATTGAGCCAACCCAAATCGTTGTGGTTAGCCATCATGATGTTCATTGTTCCGCCGTCGAAGTAATTTTTGTTGTATGCTTTCACTTCAATTAGCTGACTTTTCGGGAAACGGTTACTTTTTGTTTTTATACTGAAAGTCAGTTTTTTGTCGGTGTAAACGATGGGCATCCAGAGTTGCTGCATGGTGACCGAATTCTCCGGAATTTCGTTCAGCTTAATCGAACAAAATTCTTTCCCGTTGTCGGAAACCTGTAATTGAGCATCGTTGACTGAACTTCCCAGGTTGGTGATTTCCAGTTTTACCGATTGCACCGGCTGATTATTTTTTACATCGTACAATTCAAAAAAATGAGGTTGGAAACCGACTTCGTGCGATTGGGCAAATGCTTTTACCTTGCAAAGTCCGGTGTTTTTTTTGCCTGAACCTTCCCAAACGCTTTCTACCTGAATGCGGATAGTTTGTGTTGTTTTTGCTTCCGGAAGGGTAATGATCTGGTAATCGTCGCTCAGGCGAAGCTCTGCCGCCAGTTTACTTCCATCCGAAAATGTCAGGTTTATCTTGCGTGGAACCAAATAGTTGGCGGTTCGCATGTACGGATCGAGTACAATATCGTAAGGTTTTGCTTTCCCGATGATCCACAATTCTTTAATGGTTTGCGGTTTAGGCCAGTTGATGCTTACCCATGCGCCTTCAATTTCGTTGTTGGCTTCCCATCGCAGTTGAAGAATATCCTTCGCAAGGTTGGATGGCCGGCCTAAGAATTGTGGGTTTAAATCGGCAGAAGATGCATCGAAGCTTACGCCATATTTGGACGAGACCAAATTGGGCTGTTCGTTTTGGGCCATTGCGACAAACCAAGATGCAAAGACAAAAATGAGTACTCCGATTATTTTTTGCTGAAGCATTGGCATTAGTTAAGGTTTGCTAGTCATTTTTTTGATAAAGTGGAGACGATCCAATAAATCCAGTGTCTCCACTTTAATCGTAGCTGTGTTTAATTTTAAAAGGGACTATTTTATTCGTATCGTAATGATTTCATAAGGTTTAACCGAAATATCCACGCTTCCGTCGGCATTTACCGGCAAGTTTTTTTCGTCGTATTCAAGCATGCTGGTCAGGATAACTTTGCTGAAGGGTTTAAATCCGGTAAGTTTAGCCTTGGCGAATTTTCCTTCGGTTTCGTAGAAGCGAACGATTGAGCCATTCCCGTCTTCAGCCTTTTTTAGGGTTGAAACCACAATATTTTCAGGTGAAACTTTCAGGAAACTCTGCGATGCTGGAAGTACAGAACTTGCAGGTTTTGTTGCTTTTCCGGCTAAAGCGGTTAACGGATTGTTGAATGCCAGCCCTTCTTTTTGTGCATAACGCCAGTTGCCGTCGTGCAGGTAAAGGGCCATGCGATAGGAGTGCGAACCTGCCTGGGTAAACGAATATTTTGGGTTCCAGCCAAAGCTTTCGCGGGTTGCAAGCAATACGTGCTGAACAAGCGGATAATCTACCGGATTAGTCGTCTCATCTTTAAAAAGGTGAACTGTCATATCCGAAGCAAACAGGCAACCATAGCCTTTATATGTTCCGGTTGAAACATCAACCCAGTTAACAGCCTCGCGGAAAGGCAGGTATTTTCGTCCGTAGATTGCCGGATAGAACTGACATTCGTAATTGTCGGGCAAATTCGAGAAGTCAACGTTGTCGCCACGGTCAATTTCAACACGGCCAAACGGAACATCATACGTTGAGCTGAATGTTTTATCCATATTCATCGGGAAAACAATGCGGAGTTCTTTGGCTTTTTCGCCGGACCAGTTTAGTACGTCGGCTTCAATAAGCAATTCGCCTGTTGATTTGGAGATGATAAACCGTTCGCGCAAGGTGAAATATTTCATTTTAGCTTCTTTTTCAATGATGTAGCGAAGCGGGCTTTCGACCGAGCGGATGGTTTTAAGCTCGTGCATACTGGTTTTATCGAAATCATCCATGGTTACCGGCTCCTGGTTTTCCCAGGCTACCGTTGGTGCAGTCATCTGGATAACTTCTCCGCCGAAGAATTTTTCTGTTTTGAAAACTTCCTGTTTCCGAACTTTATCATAGAATGATGATATTCCGCCTGTTCCAAATTTTACCGAAATCAGTTCATTCTCAATACTTTCATTTTTAAAATCGGTATATCCCTGAGGAAAGGTTTTTGCTTCGCAGGCATAGTATGTTTGGTAGCCAATCGAAGGAACTTCGGATGCTATCATGCCAATTTCAATTTCATGTTTTTCGGGCGAATGGTTTACCATTTCAGCAGGAATAAGTTTGCCCAAAGCGTCTTTTAGTTCCAATCCTTTCCATGTGGCCGGATAGGCGATTTTGCAGGTTACATAACCATTGCGAGACCAGCTGCTTTGGTTATAAATAACTACCGGAATTTGTGTTGCAGTTCCCTGTGGCACGCGGTTCAGCAATTCCGATTCAGCTTCACTGGTCAGCGATTCGGCTACTTTCAGCGATTTTGCATATGAATCAACACAAACCTGGTCGCCCAAAATTCCGCGGTTTCCGCCCCAACCATGATCGGGCCAGCAGTTGGCCAGCCAGCCTTCGTCGAATTTATCCTGATGATATTTTATGGATGAATCGATGGAGTTTAACGAGGCAAACAACCCTTCGGCTTTGATGAGTGTGTTGTGTCCTTTGCGTCCCATCAAAAGACCATCGCGGTGGCCGGGCTCATCGTAATAGGCCCAGGCCATCGGATAGTCGCCTTTAGCAGTCTCTATGTTTAACTCACCATTTCCAAAGAAATCTTTTAACGCTTCGTTGGGTTCTGTAAACCTGATTTTGGGCGGAGCGATTTGTTTTTCGGGCTCAGCCTTATATTTTTCGTTCCATTTTGCTGCAAATTGTGTCATCACTTCGTTCTGCTTTTTTGCAAACGGAATCAGTTCGGGGCAGGGTGGAAGATAGTCGGAGTTAAAATCGTACAATACCGATTTGGGTAACTGGCGCGGTTTGTAATAGTATTCGCGTTCGTTCAGGAATTTGAGGTAACCCACGCGGTTATTCGGATTAATCATGCGCGATTCGGCTCCGTAACGGAATGCAAACATCGGGATAGTCGTTCCGTCGAGCCCTTGCCAGTTGTAGAAACCCCAGGGGAACCGGCCCTGAATAATGTAATCGATGCCGCATTTCTTCAGCACCTGTGGCAATTGGTAAGTTACTCCCGGAACATCGGTATTGATGTAAAAATGCGTGTCGCAACCTGGGAACGTTTCTTTGAGCCAGCGACGGCCATAGTAAAACTGGCGTACCAGTTTTTCCTGACCAACATGAGCCTGAAGGTTTTGGATGTAGCTTCCACCAAACGAGAACCGTTTTTCGCGGATGCGTTGAATGAGTTCGTCTTTGCGCTCCGGATGAATTTTCAGGAATTCTTTTAAGTATTCGATTGACTCCATCGAGTATTTAAACTCCGGATTGGTTTTCATCAGGTTAAGAGCAGGAGCAATCAGCGTATCAGCGCGGTACAGTGCTGTTAAAGCCTGCGTATTGAGCCAGCCAAGGTCGTTGTGGTTCGTAGCAATAATATCGAGCTGACCTCCATCGAAATAGCTTTTGTTGTAAGGTTTCAGTGTAAAATTTTCAGCTTTGGGGAAATGGTTGCCCGGATCTTTGATTTTGCATACCAGATTGCTTTCGGCATAAGCCGCCGGAATCCAGATTTCCTGTGTGACTACCGAATTGGCAGGGATGTCGTCGAGTTTGACTGTGCCGAATTTTTTGCCGGCATTGGTTAATTCAAGCGTAGCATTTTTAACATCAGAACCGCGGTTTACAATTTCGATTTTTGCCGACTGAACAGCCTGATCGTTTTGAACGTCAAACATCTCATAGGTTGACAGCGTAAATCCGGTGGCGTGCTCCTGTGCAAAAACGCGTAGTTTGCAAAGGCCGGTGCGGTCAACACCCGAATTGGGCCAAACTTTTTTAATTGTGAATTTGATCGAGCTGGTTTGCACGGCTTTAGGAAAGGTAATCACCTGAAAATATTCGGCATTTTGCACTTCAGCATCAGCTTGGGTGCCATCGGAACAGGTAATTTGTATTTTTTGAGGAACCATGTAGTTTCCTCGTTCAGCATCAGGCTCAAGAGTCATGTTGTAGCCCCACGATTTGGTGATGAGCCACAGTTCTTTTACTGTTTGCGGTTTTTCCCATTTTACGCTAACCCAGGCGCCTTCAATTTCTTTATCGGTTTCCCAGCGAACCTGGTAGGCTTCGCGACCCAGATTGAGGGCTCTTCCCCGCGATGGCGGGTTGGGGTTGGCCGATGAGGCGTCGTAAGTTACCCCAAATTCGGGTGCAATAAGATTGGGATTTTGCGCCTGAAGAAGGCCAAAGGTTCCCAGGAAATAAATCAGTATGGTAAAAATATTTTTCCTGACCATGTTTTTATATTGTTTGTTTATAGATACTTAGTTGGTTGAGGTGTGAAGTTTTAATGCGATCTGTTCGTAATATTTACTTAACTGCTTTATGGTTGGTAGATCTTCCAGCGCATCGAATTCCAACTTGCTGATCAGATTAGCTTTAAAGTCATTTGCGGCAGCATTCACCAAATCTGCATCAGATGGATTTTGATGCCCGCTTTCGTCTTTGGCACCAAAGCAAAATCCGTAAGCCATTGCATGAATAATTCGGTCGTGGGCCATACCAACTTTTCGGGCCAGATGAATTGCGCCCATGAAACGGTCGTCGGTGCCAAGTTTGCGAACAAGATCCTGTCCAACGCGAAAAACGGTGTCTTTCAGTGCTTTATTCTGAAAGCGGATAAGCAAGTCGTCAACATGGTCAATCAAATCAGAGCTTGTAAAATCGTCCGGATAGACAAACTGAAGCATTTGGGCCGACTGGATCATTGTTTCGCGGGTAAAGCTGTAAACATCCGGGTCGGCCAGTACTTCGTACATATAAATGGCTTCGGGATAATTGTAAAATCCATAGTAAGCCGCAGTGGCATGACCCAGGTTGTGAATAAACGCTTTACGGTCAACCCAGGCTTTAATGTTTTCTTTGGGTGCAAGGCCATTCACTTCAGGAATAGGCGCTTTAAATCCTTTTTTATCGACGATGAGCGTATTGTAAGGTTCGGCAAAAACAACCAGCGGATCTTTCTCCAACTCGGCTTCCGGAATAATCGGGACCATTTTCCCAATGCTGGTTTCAACCAATCCGACTAAATCATTAAGTGGATAACTTGGCGGAAGGTTTTCTATCAGCTTTTCTTTTGCGAAACCGGCGGCATCGCGCATGTTCTCGGCCAGAATAATATCGAGAGGAGCGTTTCCACTCTTTTCATTTCTTATCAGCAAGCCTTTGGCAATAACCGGAATTACTTTTGAAAGCGCATTTTTCCCGACTGAAACCGCCAAAATACCTGCCGTAGCAACTGCTTCCGATACTTTTTCAGCATCTAAACCTGAAATAGCGCTGACATTTCGGACAACAATTTCAGTGTCGGTATCGCTTTTGATAACTACGCGATATTCGGTGCGTTGGTTGAGTAATTGAACGATGTGCGGATCGACATCAACAAAAACCACCTCGTATCCATTGGTTCCAAACAGTTGTCCGATGAACGAACGCCCAATTTTTCCGGCACCGAAAATGACTATCTTTTTAGAATTAAATTCCCAGTTGTTTTTTGTAGTGTTCATAATAAGGTTTCAGTTTCTGAAATTTCTGGCCGGGGAATTCTTCGAAGTAGGTTCCGCCGATATAAAAGCAAGTGTATCCGCCCGAAACAACTCCCCAGCAACAGGCTTCTTTGAGGTCGGGAGTCGGCCTGCCAGCATTTAACTGCATAACCAGAGAGGCAAGTATTCCCCCGGCGAAATTGTCGCCGCAGCCAGTTGTGTCGCCGTTTGTTCCACATTTTATTTGCTGGGCCACCAAGCCCGAAACAGGTAATTCGCTTAAATCGAGTGGTTTGAAAAATTTCCCTGCCGACCAGGCGTATATGTTTTTTGAACCGTTGGTAATGACCAGCGACCCAACTTCCTTTTCCTGAAAGAACCGGATGGCTGCCAATATTTCGTGTTCGCCGCTTAACCGGAGTGCTTCTTCGTAATCGGTAACCAGTAAATCGATGAGGGCATAACTTTTATCGCTTTTGCCAAGCGGCCAGCGTTTCTCCGGATTGGTTTTTTCAGCTATGAAATCGTAAACCGTGTTTACAACCGTGATGCACCCCTTATTTTTTGCGGTTTGCAGCAAGTCGGTGAGGTGATTGTGTATTTCGGGCACAATTGCCGTTCCGCCAAACACAACGATGTCGGCTTCGAAAAACGATTCATCCAGGTCTTCGGATAAAAGTTCACCTGCAGCGCCAATGTTGTTGACAAAAATTCGTTCGCCATTTCCGTGGTCAAAATCCGGGTCAGAAAGAACATCGGTAAACGGAGTGTAAAGGTTCCCGGTTTTGTATTTGCTGATTTTTAAGGGCGTCTTCTTCAGTTTTTCTTCCATAAAAGTGGCTCCTGAATCTTTTCCTTTGCAGCCCCAAAAATTAACTTCAGCCGGAAAATCGTGCAGCAACTGGGCCGCATGGATGAGCGATACAATAGATGGCCCGCCAATATTGAGGGCAACAGGTTGCTGACCATTTACAATTTTGTGGCGAATGTCCAGGTATTTTTCTGAAGCAAACCGTTCGAGTTCTTCGGTAAAAACCAATCGTCCGGGGGCCAATCCGCCATCGCCCGTCTTTGCTGAGAGGTAGGGGCTCATGGCCTCGCTATGAAAATTGACCGGCTTATACAGGTAATCGACCAAAGCACAGCCAGTGCCCGATATTTTAATTGTGCGGCTCATATTAGCTAACAAATTTGGCGTAATCAGAAACCAGCAGGTGAAGAGGCTGTTCGTCTTCGTCGATGGTTGGAAAGCGCCCAATGGTTTCGTAAAAACAATTATCGTTGGCATCGTCGTTCACCATGCTAACCTCGCCAACCAGTACTTTTCCTTTGCCTTCCTCTCCGTAAAAACGGTGGTAAATACCTTGTTCCAGGCAAATACTTTCGCCAGGTGTTAGTACCACTTTCCCGCCAGCTTCAATTGTGCGGGTAATGCCGTCGGTTTTAAAAGTTACCGGCGTATCAGCAAACTTTTCGTCGGGCGTGGAGTTGTACAGTTCAATCACCAGGTTACCGCCGCCGCGATTAATAATATCTTCCATTTTACTCCAGTGAAAGTGCATGGGTGTTTCCTGGTTTTCTTCCACAATCATTATTTTTTCGGCATATGGTTTTTTATCCACATTGAATTTGCCGTTGCGGATGGTGAACAGGAACAGTCCGCGTTTCAGAAAATCGCCTGAGCCAAAATCGGTAATGTCCCAACCCAGCATGTTAGTGGTAATTTCGGTTGCTGTGTTTTTGTTTTTTTGCCAGTCGGCAACACTCCAATGAGCCCAGGGAGGTAAAAAAAATTGTTTGCCACTCATGAAGCTTTTAGCTTCTTTAATAATCTGATTAATTTCACTTCGTTTCATAATTTGTTGTTTTTTAGTTGGTTTTAAATATTTTTTCAAGTTCGTAAGCTACAGGTTTCAGATTTCCATCGAAATCGATAATCGAGGTGTTTACAGGGCAAGGAAAACTGTCGTGCCCCATCCAGATGATGAACCCTCCACAGGCAGGAAAGCGGTTTTTGCAGTTACGGAGTGCAATGCAAAGTCCTTCGGTTTGTCGTTTCTGGCTCCATGCCACATAGTCGCTGAGCGAATTAGCCGGTTGGTTTTTACGATATTTCAAATAGTCATTCCATTCAATCCACCAGTTAACATTTCGCCAAAACGGATTGGCGGTATTGGCTGGCAAAGCATCGTATTTTCCTTTGTATTTATTGATCATTTCGGCAGACATGGCTCCGGGAGCGCCAACTTCTGAATGAAAAAGAGCATCGTCGGTTTTCCAGAAACGGTCAACCGAAACCATTGTCGAATCGTCGCTTGCAAAAGGTAAATTCCAGGGGCCATGTACATCCCAGTTAATTCCCTGGCCAAAGTTTTTCCACCCACCGGTTTTATTTGGGCCTGAAGGCGTTCCGGTCAGGAACCTCCGCTGTGGGTCTTGCAGGTTAACCCATTCCTTCATGGCCTTGATCATCGGGTGCTTATCGGTAACCGGAACGACGTTGTTTTCCAGTTCATATAG
>DAOPZV010000117.1:0-10883 GCA_035353575.1 Prolixibacteraceae bacterium
CGGCTGAAATGATCCCTTCAGAATTGGTGAGCGAAGGCATTCAGTTCAAATTGGGCAGTCCCGCCGACCTTCAGAAAAATGCGGTAACCTGCAAAGGGCAAACGCTCAAACTTCCTTCAGGAAACTACAACAAACTTTACCTGCTTGCTGCTGCAACCGACGAAACTATTGGTACATTCATGGTGAACGGGAAGTCGGTGGACATCAACATTGGAAAATGGATTGGCTTCATTGGTCAGCATTACGATCGCCAATTCGATCTCGACGGGCACACGGTTTTGGATGTAAAAGCCCCGTTCCTGAAGCACGATAACATTGCCTGGTTTGCCTCGCATTATCATTTTGGCTATCCAACTCAAAATGTGCCCTATTCGTATTCTTACATTTACAAATACGAAATAGGGTTGCCTGCCGGAGTAACAGAAATTACCCTGCCAGATAACGACCGTATCAAAATTTTTGCAATAACCGTTGCCGAACAAAAAGCTGACAACATTTATATGCTTCAGCCGCTGTCGGATGATTTTCAGGAAGATGGCCCTTTTGTGTTAAGAAAAACGAATAAATAGACTACTGAGATGAATATGAAACGAGCATGTTCGTTAAACACAAACACGGATGAAAATCTCACATGCGAGTTCCATCCGGCAATAGAAAAACAAATTATTTACGGATGAAAATAATTACCGGAATATTACTTCTTGTCCTGTTATTAGGAGGTCAAGCTGATATTTTTGCCAGCGGTCAAATCCGAAAATCTGAATCACCTTTTCCGAAGCCACGAAACAGTAAAACTTATGTCATCGCGCATCGGGGAGCACATGTGGGTATTCCTGAAAATTCGATTCCTGCTATACAAAAAGCGATTGAACTGGGCTGCGATCTTGTGGAAATTGATACCCGCCTGACCAAAGACGACAAAATTGTGAGCGTACATAACTCGTCGGTTGACGAATACGTGGTTGGCGTAAAGGGGAAAGTGAAAGATTTTACATTGGCTGAAATCAAGAAACTGGATATTGGAGAGAAAACCGGCCCAAATTGGAAGAATACCCGCATTCCGACCATCGACGAAATATTACAAGTGTGCAAGGGTAAAATCGGCATTTACCTGGATTTGAAAGAACCTTTGGTTGAACAGTTAATCCCTATCATTCGGAAGTACGATATGGAAAACGATATTGTCTGGTATATTTCGGCCAATCGCTCCGAAGAAATAAAGCTGTTGCAAAAGCTGAGCCCAAAAAGCTTTGCCATGCCAGACCCCGGACCAGAGAAGAATATCAGACCGGTCTGCGATCTTTTTCATCCGCAGGTTTTGTCCAGCGATATGGGACAGTTGAACGCTTCTTTTGTAACGATTGCACACGAAAATAAAGCCCGCGTTTTTGTTGACGAAAATAAGGGAACTCCTGAAGAATGGACACAAATTCTGAATTGGGGAACAGATGGAATTCAAACCGATGATCCGGAGCGTTTGCTTAAATTTTTGAAAACCAGAAAAAACTAATACGAATGAACCGAAGACTAAACCTGATCGTTTTGTTGCTCCTTACGATCTTTTCGGCAACAGCCCGGCAAACCGTTTACAACATTACCGATTTTGGCGCTAAAGGCGACGGCAAAACCAACAATACCAAGGCTATCAATGCTGCCGTTGAGGCTGCTTCAAAAAATGGCGGAGGCACGGTTTTCTTTCCCTCCGGAAATTTTTTATCCTATACAATTCGCTTGAAAAGCCACATCACGCTTCACCTCGATCAAGGAGCTGTGCTTATTGGCGATCAGGAAAAAAATGGCGTGGGTTACGACTTGCCCGAAGCCGATGCCTGGTACAAAAAGTTTCAGGATTTTGGGCATAGCTACTGGCGCAATAGCCTGATTTACGGCGATAGCCTGCGTGATATCGCTATTGAAGGTCATGGATTAATCTGGGGAAAAGGCTTGTACACCTACGACAAACCCGATATAAAAGGCTCTGGAAACAAGGCAATTGGATTGAAAAACTGTTTCAATGTGACTATCCGGGATGTTTCAATACTTCACGGAGGACATTTTTGCATACTTACAACCGGTGTCGATAATTTGACTATCGATAATGTGCGGGCCGATGCTGACCGCGATGCTTTTGACATTGATTGCTGCAAAAATGTTCGAATTTCAAACTGCAACATCAATTCGCCAACCGACGACGGACTTTGCCTGAAATCTTCGTTCGGGCTGGGTTATGCCAAAGCTACCGAAAATGTTACCATCGTTAATTGCCATGTTTATGGGTACGATCACGGAACGTTGATGGATGGAACTTTCAAGACCGAATTTAAAGATGAAGCGCCCGATGCCAAACACAGCATTACCGGCCGATTGAAATTGGGCACCGAATCGAATGGCGGCTTTAAAAACATTGCGGTTTCCAACTGTGTATTTGAGCATTCACGTGGTATTTGCATCGAATCCGCTGATGGCGGAATTATTGAAGATGTGGTGATGGACAACATTACGATGCGCGATATTACCGACACGCCGTTTTTTATCCGCCTGAATGCCCGGATGCGCGGACCGGAAGGCACGGCGGTAGGAGTTTGCAAACGAATAACGTTGAGCAACATCAATGTGTATGATGTGGGTGGTCGTCCTAAATTTCCTGAAGTAGGAGCGGGCATGGTGATGGGAATACCAGGCTATTACATTGAAGATGTTACTTTGAGCAATATCCGTATTTATTACCGGGCCGGAGCAGGAAAAGATGCAATTGGTAAGGAAGTTGCTGAAAATACAGATATGTATCCCGATCCATACCGCTGGCATTCGTTACCAGCTTATGGCATGTATTTCAGGCATGTTAAAGGGTTGCATGTAAACGATGTTGTGCTTAGGTACATCAATCGTGACGAACGTCCGGCTTTTGTTCTGGATGATGTGCACAATGCTCGTTTTACCAATGTTGATGCCCAAAAAGGAGAAGGTTCACCTCAATTCATTTTAAAGAATGTTACCAATTTTTCGGCGCACGATGTGAGCGGAATGGAAGATATGAATATGCAAAATGTTGAAATACAGGATTTGTAATTTATTATTCTATTTTCTTGAGTTTTTATGAATAATAGGTTTTTAGTTTTAATTTTATCACTTTACTTTTTTGATTTAAAGTCATGATATTAAAGCAAAAACAAGGAGGAAAACGCAAAGAGTTTGAACTTATTAGTGACACCACGCTCCGAATCAAGCAACAAGAATCAGGAGAACTCAAGGAGTGGACGGTTAATCTGGAACAAATCGGTCATAGTTTGTATTACCAGGAATCGACCAGAAAGCGTTTGTATATTTTGTCGTCAGTAATTGTCGGTTTTCTTTTATTTATAACTGTTGCATTGTTTATGAGCGACGACTTTGATGGAAACCTGCCGGTTGTCATTTCAAGCTATGTAATTTTTGGAGGAATCATTGCTCTATCTCTGTTTTCTCCTCTTAAAAAAGAGATTCATTTAACTGGAGGCTCTGTTGAGCTCACTTTTTTTAAAGACAGTCCTTCAGAAGAAGAAGTAAAGAAATTTATCGACGAAATAATTCGCTTATCCAAACAGTTGATTCTAAGTAAGTATGCCAGGATTGATCCTGAACTTCCCGAGGATACCATGTTTTCTCAATTAAACTGGTTAAAAAACAGGGACCTTTTGACCGAAGACGAATACGAGGAGTTGAAAGGCGAATATAAAATTCAGCGATTAATAAAGACTCGTTAGGAGTTATAGAGATAATTTGTTAGTTATCTGCCAAATACAATGAATACAATCAAATTAATTCAAAGACATATTCTTTGTTGTAACGAATATTGGCTGGACGATAAGTTCTTGGTAATTGAGGAAAGATCAATTACTGAAATTAAAAGGAAAAAGATTAGACTGGATGATATTGGGCATAAGCTTAAAGTCGAAAAAGAGAATGAATTTGTGACTTGGACGGTTTTTATATTTATCGGGCTTACTTCGTTCTTTTTGGTTATTATCAACGTAATTGATCATTCTCAACATTTTCCAATTTGGGTGTGGATTTTTATGAGTGTTTCATGTATTTGGCTCGCTACTTTGTTCTTTTTAACCCCCAGAACAAATAAGATTACTTTAGTTTATGGTTCTGAACCAGTTGAATTTATGCTCGATAAGCCGTCGGAAAAAGAAGTCAGGACATTTATTGAAGAAGCGATTAAACGCTCATCAAATTTGCTTATCCACAAATTCAGTCCCGATCCTGATTTGCCAGAAGAGACTGTTCTTTACCAACTTCAGTGGTTGCGAAACATGGAGATAATAGACAATGATGAATTCTTTGAAATGAAAAGAATCTATTACTCAGGATTAAACAGGATTAATACAGATTAAAATTTGCCAGTAGGAGAATTTGACTTTAAATGAATTTTTAATATTAACTAGTTGATATTAAGTTTATATGTCTTTTCTGTTGTTTTCGGTTTCTTCAATAATGGGTTAATATACCATGTTCTTTGCCTAAGATAAGCGAAGCATTTTTTGAGTATTGCATCTAATTTAGCTACCATCCATTAAACCAATAAACCATGAGAAATAATATTTTCGTTGGATTAGTGCTCTTAACGGCTTGTACCGCCAAACAGCAGACTCTAAAAGAAATACAGCTTACTTTCGACAATACCAAAAATCACGATTTAGACAATAATGACAATTTTTCGCCTGACGATAAATGGCTTGTTTACGATACCCGGACAGACGTTGGTGGTATTGGCGGCAGCCCGTCGGTTGAACGTGTAAATATTGAAACCGGTAAAACGGAAGTGTTATTCGGTATTCCGGATAATAAAGACTGGGGGCCAGGTGCAGGTGCTGCCAGTTATCATCCTACTGAAAATAAAGTGATTTTTATTCACGGATTACCAATATGTACCGAGCAAAATCCCTACCAGCAATGGCGCCGAACGGGAGTGATGGTCAACGACAATCAGCCTGACGTCCCGCTTTATATGGATTCGCGTGATGTTACCTATCCATTTACGCCCGGAGCCTTGCGTGGTGGTACACATCGACACGAATGGAGCCGCGATGGCCAATGGGTTGGCTATACATACAACGATGCCATTATGAAGCACCTCGAAGATTCGACTGGTGTGAAATGGAACCTGCGGACCATTGCTGTGTCGAACAAAAAACACAAAGTGATTGTGGATAGGGATCCGGCTCAGGAAAATGTGCAGGGAGAATGGTACAGTGCCGTTGTGGTTCGCGTGGTACCCGATCCAAAACCGGGCAGCGACGAAATAAGCAATGCTGCTTCGGATAGTTGGGTAGGTGCCAGCGGATATGCCCGACCTGATGGTAAAATGCAGGTTGCCCGCGCTTTCATCGGCTCGGTTCGCGATAAGCAGGGAAAACCGGTTGACGAGCTTTTTATTGTCGATATTCCAGATTCACTCAATGTGCCCGGCGAATTTGGGCCTCTGGAAGGAACAAAAACTACCTTCCCGATGCCGCCCAAAGGAACAGTTCAGCGCAGATTAACGCATACTGCCGATACCAGTTTCCCCGGATGTGCTGGTGTAACCCGTTCCTCGTCCGACGGTAAGCTGATTGCATTTCAGGCAAAAGATAAAAACGGCATTCAGCAGGTATTTGTAATTGCCCCTACCGGCGGAGAACCTATACAGGTTACGCAACACGAAAGCGGTGTGCAAAGCGGTGTGCGCTGGAGTCCAGACAACCAATCGATCATTTATGTTTGGGATAACAGCATTGTGCAGTGCGAAGTGGCGGAAAAGCCATTCGAGGAGCGTTTCCGACGGTTGACTGCTAAAACTCCGGATGCTCCAAATAATCCGGTTTGGTCGAATGATGGTAAAACAATCGCTTTCAACCGAACGCTTCCAGCAGGAAATAAAGAGGGGAAAAAACAAATTTTTTATATCAGGTTAGATTAATTCTTACGGAAAATACAGACTACAGGAAATTTTTATAAAGAATAAAGCTTCCTGAATTGTAATAAGTATTTTACCTGATAAATTTGTTGTTGCTAACCAAATCATCAAAAAATGAAATTAAAAATATTCAAATACCTGGCGATTGCAGCCACGGCTTTGTGTTTTTCGCGTGTTGAAGGTCAGAACAAAGTTGAAGTTTTAACCGTTCCGGCCGAAAACGCTTTTTGTAAAATCAATCTCAATGGTGCCTCTGTGTTGCCAAGCGGAAGATTGGTTACTCCTGCCGGTGAATTTTTGAGGATTACGCACGATCCGTTTGGAATGGCGCTTTCGCCCGATGGGAAGAAGGCAGTGACTTTACACAATGGAGTTTTCACAGTTGTCGATCTCCAAACTATAGGTGCGACGAGGGTTCCCAGCTACGACAAAAAGATCAAATCGCCATTCTCTAAAGGGTCATTTCTTGGGGTTGCTTTCGCTGCAGATTCAAAAACTATTTATTTAAGTGGGGGCGATAACGGTGCAGTAATCAAGTATGATATCGAAAATTTTGTTCGGCTCGATTCTATTTCGCTGAATGGAACATTTGATGGAATTGAATACGGCGACAGTTTTACATCTGACATGGTACTGAATGACGCCAATAATGAGCTTTTGGTGCTGGATAGGGCAAACTTTCGAATGGTTCGGATTGATTTGGGCACTCGGAAAGTAACAGCCTCAATAAAAGTGGGACGGCAACCGTTCGGTCTCACGCTGAGTCCAGATAAAAAGACTGCTTTTGTTGCAAACGTGGGTATGTATTCGTATCCGCTGATAACAGGGGCTACTGAAAAAAACATTGATTCGCTGATGATTTCTCACCATCCGTATGGCGACAATACCAAAGAATCGATTAACGGTACTGTGGTCGAAGGGCGTGAAGTGCCGGGAGTTGGAAGCCCGCTAAGTCCTGACGCTATGAGCGTATTTACCATCGATTTGCAAACCAATAAAGTAGTTGATAAATTTAAAACGGGCTACCAAATCGGGCAGATGGTTGAAGACGCGGAGGTTGTTGGAGGCGCAAGTCCAAATTCAATAGCAGTTGGAAGCAAGTATGCCTATGTAACCAATGCTACAAACGATAATATCTCGGTTATCGACTATAAAAATCACAAAATTTTAGGGCACATCCCAATTAAAGCCGATCAGCGAATTGATAAATATCGTGGGTTCCTGCCGTTTGGTTTAACGCTGAGCAAAGATGAAAAGACTTTGTATGTTGCATTGCTCGGATTCAATGCGGTTGCTGTAATTGATGTTGAATCGCAGGTTACGAAAGGAATGATTCCTTCGGCATGGGGACCAACACGAGTAAAGCTTTCGGGCGACGAGAAGGAAATATATATTATCACCTGTCGTGGTTTGGGTGCCGGGCCAAATGGAGGAAAGGGGTTTGTTTCTCCTGTTCAGGGTTATTTTGTTGGCGATATTCAACTTGGAAGTTTCCAGAAAGTAAGGATGCCTGACGCGGCACAATTGGCTTCTTACACAAAACAGTCAATTGAAAATACATTTAAATCGAAAACCATTATTGACGACGGGAAAAACCCATTGCCGCCACTTCCTGGAATACGTAAATCGCCAATCAAATATGTTGTTTATATCACTAAGGAAAATCGGTCGTACGACGAGATCTTCGGTCAGTTAAAAAATGCTGATGGCGATAGCACTTTGGCTCGTTTTGGCGTTCACAACGAATACACTTTGCCCGACTCTCTTAGAAGCAAATTTCCGAATCTCAGGATAAGTCCGAACCACATCAAAGCAGCTCAACAGTTTTCTTTTTCAGACAACTATTACTGCGATAGCGATGCTTCGATCCATGGACATCACTGGATGGTTGGAGTAATTCCGAACGAGTGGGTTGAAGCCAATTCAAGCGTATCGAAAACTGCTAAACTATTTTCGAAAGCGCCCGGTCGCAGGCATCCCGGAACTACCGGAAGCGTTGACCCCGAAGATTATGCCGAGAGAGGAGGACTTTGGGAAGCGCTGGAGAGAAGTAAAGTTTCGTTCTACAATTTTGGTGAGGCTAACGAAACGGCTCATGTTCGCGAAGAATGGTACGACACCAATACCGGCGCGGCGCATGGTGTAATGGTTCCTATGCAAAAGGCACTGTTTAAAAATACCAGTCACGATTATGCCGGATTTAACACGAATATTCCCGATCAGTATCGTATGGATCAGTTTGAGCGTGAGTTTACCGCAAAATGGATTAAAGGTAAAGAAAAGCTACCCTCGCTCATCACAATGCAGGTGCCAAACGATCACGGAGCAGGCATTCGTCCTGAAGATGGTTATCCATACCCGCATTCGTTTATGGTTGACAACGATTTGGCGGTTGGGCGCATTTTGCACTTTCTGTCGCGCACCAAATACTGGAAAAATATGTTGGTAATTATTACTGAAGACGATCCGCAAGGTGGTGTTGACCATGTTGATGGGCATCGTTCAGTTTTAATGATGGCAGGACCGTATGTGAAACACGGCTATGTATCGCATACTCATGCCAATTTCGGTTCAATCCTGAAAACAATTTACAACATCCTGAATGTTCCTTACGTGAATCAGTTTGACGAAACAGCCTCGCTGCTTCAGGATTTTTTTACTCCGACTCCGGATTACACGCCCTACACGCTTGAGTTGCACGATTCGCGTGTGTTTGACGCCGAAAAAGCGATGAAAAAATATAACAAGACCATCGACTGGCGGAAAATAGAAAAAGGACCTGACATGGACGACGAGGAAGTTGAACGTAAAATACTTTACCGCAGCCGATACGACAACGAAGACGCACAGCGAAAAACACTGTACAAGAATAAATAAGCTGAAATAAAATTGACAAACCTTTAAACTAAATTAAACCTATGAAGAAGTTTTTCAGAATATTTGGACTGGTTCTGGTAGTGCTGATCGTAGCTTTTTCGTTTTGGGTAAAAAGTAATCTGAAAGATAAACATCCGGGGTATAAGGCCGATATGAAAATTGTTGGCGCAAAGTCTGGCCAGTTATCCGCGGGTTTTGCGGCATTCAAAATTACTCCTGAAGTTCCTGATAAATGGACAGATGCCAATGGCGATGCCAAATACAATCCGAAGGATGGCGATACGTTTACTGATGGCAACGGCAATGGCAAGTTCGATCCGGTTTGGATTGCAGGTTTCAGTAATAGCAAGGCAGCTAATGGTGTTCACGACGATTTGTGGGCACGAACAATGATTATCGACAACGGGAAAACGAGAATTGCATTGGTTGTGCTCGATGCCATCGGTTTGATGGCCGACAACATCATCGACATTCGCCAAATGATACCTGCCAGCGCCGGAATTACTTATACCATTGTGTCATCTACTCACGACCATGAAGCTCCAGATTTAATGGGGCTGTGGGGCAAGACGCCGTTTAAAAATGGTGTTAATCAGGAATACCTCAAATTTGTTAAAGAACAAGCTGTAAAGTCGGTTGTTGAGGCGGTTAAAAATCTAAAACCAGCTACACTGGAAATTTCAGAGGATTTAACCAGCGCCATTCCATTGGTAAAAGACACCCGTCAGCCTGAAGTTTTTGACTCGGGATTACGCCTAATTAAAGCGGTTGACAAATCAAACGGACAAACGCTTGGATCGTTGACTGCCTGGGCCGACCATGCCGAAACGCTGTGGAGTAAAAACCTGCTGATTACGTCCGACTTTTGTCATTATGTTCGTGAAGGAGTTGAAAAGGGAGTTTTTAAAGGCGACAGCGTAGTGAAACCCGGAATTGGTGGTGTTTCGGTTTATGTAAACGGTGCAGTTGGAGGCTTGATGACAACTCATCCAAGTTTAATGATAAAGGACCCCGTGACCGGAGTTGAATACAAAGAGCCAACCTACGAGAAAGCAGAAGCGCAGGGAAAGGCTTTATCGCTGGCTGTGTTGAAAGCGATGGAAAATCCGTCGGACAAACTCGACTCAGCTTCAATTTCGTTGGTTGCTAAAACGATTTATTTCCCTATAGATAATACGCTTTTTAAACTTGGAGCGATGCTCGGGATTTTGGATCGTGGCACGGTTGACTGGATGAAAATGCGTTCCGAAGTCTCGGCCTGTCGAATTGGGCCGATTACAATTGTAACCGTTCCGGGGGAGCCTTATCCCGAATTAATTAACGGCGGAATTGAAGCGCCTGAAGGAAACGACTTTGGCATTAAGCCTCAGGAATTGCCTGCCGTTCGCGACATGATGCCTGGCAAATACAAATTTGTGTTTGGTTTGGCCAACGACGAAATTGGCTACATTATTCCTAAAAGCCAGTGGGATGAAAAAGCGCCTTATACTTATGGGCGCAAAGATTCTCCTTATGGTGAAGAAAACTCTTTGGGCCCCGAAACGGCATCGATACTTCACACTAATCTGCAGGAAATACTTGGCGAATTAGCCGGTAAATAATTCGGACAAATGAGAATTCTAAAATCGTTTTTTAAAGGTATTCTGGCATTGATTTTAGTTGCCGCGATAATTCTTTGCATTCCGCGCTTGTGGTCGGCAATCACGCCCAATAAACCGCCAATGGGCTATTATTTCGAAACTCCAATCTATCTGGCTTTGTATGCGGGACTGGAGAAAATGATCGATAAAGAGCCTGCTGTTCCTTCTTCGGTTCAGGAGTTAAAAGACATTGAATACAAAAATATAGATGGAAAGTCGCTTCAGATTGACATGTACATTCCGAAGAATTTGGTAAAACCAGCTCCGTTGCTCGTGTTTATTCACGGAGGGGCTTGGGCGCATGGGAAACGGTCGGATTACCTCACTTACCTCATTCCTTTTGCGCAACAAGGCTACATCACAGCGACGGTATCGTATCGGTTGGTGAACGACAGTACAAATACCTATCCTGCCTGTGCCGAAGA
>DAOPZV010000117.1:10983-12131 GCA_035353575.1 Prolixibacteraceae bacterium
CTAAATCGTAAATCTAATTTGATGCAAAACAAAAAATTTTATCCGTGGCTGGTAGTCGGATTATTATGGGTGGTGGCTACGCTGAATTACATGGACAGGCAAATGCTTTCGACCATGAAGCCTTCGATGATGAAGGACATTGCCGAGTTGGCCAAAGCCGAAAATTTTGGCCGCTTGATGGCCATTTTTCTCTGGATTTATGCTTTTATGAGCCCTGTTTCGGGGATCATAGCCGACCGGCTGAACCGAAAGTGGCTGATTGTTGGCAGCTTGTTTGTTTGGTCGGGCGTTACACTGGCAATGGGTTATGCCAAAACATTTGACGAATTGTACGTTCTTCGGGCAATAATGGGCGTAAGCGAAGCCTTTTACATGCCCGCAGGTTTGGCCCTGATTGCCGATTATCACCAGGGAAAAACCCGATCAATTGCCATTGGGATTCATCTTTCAGGAGTTTATTTAGGGCAGGCTTTTGGCGGATTTGGCGCGACTATCGCCAGTGCTTCATCGTGGCAGTGGACGTTCCATTCGTTCGGATTCCTGGGCGTGGCTTACAGTCTCGTTCTTATGCTTTTACTGAAAGAAAAGAAAGGGTACGATGTCAATGCGACCTCTTCTACGACAGCATCGGGTGGTGGAATTAGTCAGGCATGGAAAGGGTTGGGAATACTGTTTACCAACATTGCGTTCTGGGTAATTTTATTCAACTTTTCAGCACCAAGTTTTCCGGGCTGGGCGGTTAAAAACTGGTTGCCAACTTTGTTTTCTGATGCTTTGCATTTAGATATGTCCAAAGCCGGGCCGATAGCCACCATTACCACAGCCATGTCGTCGCTGGTGGGTGTTTTGCTGGGCGGTTATTTGTCTGATCGATGGGTGATGAAGAACCTGAAAGGTAGAATTTATACCGGTATTGTTGGAATGGCATTAACTATTCCTGCTTTATTTCTTCTGGGCTATGGGAGCAGCTTTGAGTTAATCCTGCTTGGTGGAGTTTTCTTCGGGCTTGGTTTTGGAATGTTCGATGTAAACAATATGCCGATACTTTGCCAGTTTGTTTCGCCACGTTACCGTGCAACGGGCTATGGAATAATGAATTTGGCCGGAATTTCTGCCGGAGCTGTTATTACGGCTTTCCTGGGTAAATC
>DAOPZV010000118.1:0-12073 GCA_035353575.1 Prolixibacteraceae bacterium
GGATATTTTGCCGGGTCTTTATGGGCATCCAGAATTTGGTCTTTGTCCATGATATTCACGTTGATGAGCGTTCCACCCATCTCGAAATGCGTTTTGATAATCGATCCGATTAATTGGGCATGGTTGTGTGTGGCCAGCGTCGGATCAAGCTCCCATTGCATCGGGGCGGTGTTGCCAAAGCCCGGTTGGATAAGCGCTACAGCATTTGCCAAAGCCAGCGAGGCTCCGTCTTTCGAAAATCCGGGGCAGGGGTTTGCTCCGTGCGAAATTGGGGTCTTGCTTTTCCGTCCGTTTGGTGTTGCACCTACATGCTGGCCGAAACCAATGGTGTTGGCCCAGCTGAAAAATCCGGGAATAAACGTGTGCTTCAGCTCGGAGTTCGATTCGGCGCGGACCATTTCCGTAAATGCTTCAGCAAGCTTTTTAGCCCATTGGTCGCCCAACGAATTTCCCTGTCCGTAGTGCTGACTATTCTTCAGCAAAAGCCTGATTCGCTCTCCTTCCATTCCTTCAAAATTTCCTTCCAGATGATAGTTTATTTCTTCCCAACTGGTTTTCTGCTCAGTTTCTATGCGCTGTTCAAGGGCGGCAAACGAATCGGCCACAATGGCCAATCCTGCACCATCAATGGCCAGATTGTAATATTCGGCCCCGCCATCACTAACGTCCAGTCCTCTTTCCAGCGGTCCGTGACTTAACAGGTTCAGAATCAATTCAGGCTCGTTGTATTTCTGATATTTCAGCTGGTGACGAATACCTTCCGCAGCAGCATGAACGGCTTTCTTCAAATGCAGTATGTAAATGCCCCAGAGTTTAAAGGTCGATGGGTTTTCCGACTTATTGCTCATCATTTCCTGGTAAGCCACCTCGAAAACTTTGGCCATATTCACCTTCACAAGGTCGTTCATGGTATATTCCAACCCTGGCAACGACATCCAGTTACAGCCTACAGCAATGCGCTGACGTGCCAGTTGGGCATCAAAACCATTTTTCATGAAACCTTCAACCAGCGCTTTGTCGCCCGAATAGCGTGGCCATGCGTTTTTATTTTTGATGAGGTAGTACAACGATTTGTCGAATAATTCCTGATTCATTCCGTCGTGAACGCGAATGGTGAGGTTGATCGAGCAATTGGCTTTGTCGGCAGCATCGAGAATGACAAACGAGATTTCAGAAGTTTGGTCAACCCCGTCTTTGTTGGGGCCACCCAGTTGCCAGTAAATGGTATCGTTCAACATGAAACAGGCCAGCAGGTAAACTGCTTTTTCGCGGTCGATGCGGCCTTCAGCCAGGTCTTTTTCGTAAAACGGGCGCAGCATTTCGTCGATTTGTCCACCGGCGCCATCGCGGTTGTAGGTGCGCGATGCCAAATGGTACCAAATGATCCACTGGATCGCTTCGCGCAGGGTTTTTGGTGGTGCCGAAACGATGTTGCGATTGGCTTCGGCCATTTCTTCGAGGTTGGTTTTCAGAGCAGGATCGGTTTCTTTTGCAATCAGCGTTTCAATAAGGTCGATGTGCCTGCTGATCCAGCCTTGTATGCTTTTTACAACTTTTTCGTGTGCATCGTAAAACTCGCTTTGTTCTGTCGAAGTGTTGACTTTTCGGTAATGATCAATTTTATCGAGAATGCCTTGCCAGCCCAGCGATAGACCTAATTGGTAATCGGGTGCAAAATGGGCGTCGTCGCCAATCCCACTGATGATGTCGTATTTTTCAAAATCGGGTTTCAGGTGATCGAATGGATAATCAGGATTCCATTTGTTGGACCTCATGCGCGACATGAAATACACCCAGCGACCGGCAAAAGCATCTTTGGGGTCAACATAAACGGGATGGGTCTCCATCATGTTGCAAAAATTGGTTTTCCAGCCATCGAGCCCGTAAAACGAGCCATCAGGATGGTTCGGAATGCTTTTCCATGCATTGGCCGGAGGTAGAACCCGACCATAGTCGTCTTCGTCAAGTAATCCTTCAACCTCAATTTTTTCGCGGGTTTGGGCGAATTTGCGTGAGCGAAGATGATCGATTCTTTCCTGATAAATAAATGAATTTTCCATGAGTTATTGTTTTAGAATTTTTTCTACATATTCCAGTCTTTCTTTCGAAAGGTCTTCGGTATTTCCCATCGGGTTTTTAATTTCCAGGTTAGTGTATTTGAAGCTTCCCATGGAGTGAAAGGGCAGAAGCTCCAGTTTTTGCATATTTTTCAATGATGAGATGAACTTTGAGAGCGCCTGTACTTCTTCTTCGTTGTCGTTTACTCCCGGAATTACAGGAATTCGCACCATGTAAGGGATGCCGGATGAGTCGAGTTTGTGAAAATTTTCGAGAATAACTGAATTGTGCTTGCCTGTCCATTGCTGGTGTTTTGGGTCATTGATCATCTTGAGATCTGCCAGAACCAGATCAGTGAAAGGAAGTACCCGTTCATATTGCTTCCACGAAATACTTAAATTCGTGTCGAGCGCTGTGTGAATTCCGGCCTGATTGAACAGAGCCAAGGTTTGTTGGGTAAACTCCGGTTGAAGCATGGGTTCTCCGCCTGAAATGGTTACACCACCTCCTGAATTTCTGAAAAACGGGAAGTCCTGTTCAACTTCAGCAAACACTTCTTCCGGGCTGATTTCTTTTCCGATTTTGCCAATGGCTTCGGCGTAGCAAACCGAAAGGCATCGGAAACAATTGGTACAATCTTCTTTCAGAAAATGAATTTCACCATTGGTTGACAAAAATGCCCCGGTTGGGCAAACTTCGGTGCAAGAGTTACATCCGATACACTTTTGCTGAATCCATTCCAGTTCAGGAATACGACTTAGTGTTTCCGGGTTGTGGCACCAGGCGCAGCGCATGTTGCAACCTTTCAGAAACACCGTCGAGCGTATTCCCGGCCCATCGTGAATCGACATGCGTTGTATGGTTGTAATAAGTCCGTTCATATTAAGAATATCTTTTGGGGCTAAAGCCCTGCTTTTTGTATTCTATTCACCGTTGGCTAAAGCCAACGGCAAAGGATATTGCTTCTAAAGAGTGGTTTTGCGACAAAGAGTGCTATCCTTTGCCGTCACATTTATGTGACGGAGAGAGAACAATTAGTCATTTACATTTCCAAATAGAGTGTTACCACTCCGTAAGGCAACACGGTTAAATTGCTTCCCGCAGTTTCTCCAGGAACTTCCTTGTAATCGCTTAGGCGAATATTTTTGGGAGCACCTGCCGGCCATGTCAACGCTACTTTTTCGCTGTTTTCGGAGAGCGAGCGCAGTCGCAATACAATGCCTTTGCCGTTGTCGGCTTGTTTAAGCGCCGATACGAATACCTTCGGATTATCGATGGAAAGCAGCGATTTTGCAATCGGGTTTTTATCGGTTTCAACTACCACCAAAGGTCGGTTTTGTTCCAGTGCAAACCGGTTGGCAACTACCGGATCGTAAGCCTGATGCAGCAAAACGCGATAGTTCAGGTGGATAATTCCTCCCTGTTCGAGCGGAAAATTGGTATGCCAATGGTTATTCAACGCCCATGAATATACGGTTTGCGTTTTGGGCAGGTTTTTGAGCCAGTTTTCGGGTTCGCGGGCCCCTCCTAAAATGTTGGCTGTAATTGTTCCAAGTTCAACCAGCGGCGATTCGATTGGCGCCCAGGTTACACCGTATTCGTTGTTCGAAACGTCGATCCAGCGCTGTGTGGCCAGCCAGTTGCGGTTTCCGCCCGGAAGCTGGTCGTATTCAGGAACCATTACGCCCCACGGAATGTCCATGCGGGTGGTTCCGTCGGGTACGTTAAAGGCAAACCCGAAGTGAACGCCTTCTTTGTCCTGAGTGCTTATTTTGTCCAGAATGTTGTCCATTTCAACCGCAGGCTGTCCTTGAACCAGGCGGATTTCGCGTTTTAGTGAGTGGCACCCGTCGGCATCGGAGGTAATCAGCAATGAGTTGACCAGCGCCCCTTTTTCTTTGATTGTTATTTTGGAATTAACCGGAGCAACGGCTTTCGAAGCGCTGTCGGCTCCGTGAAGGTAGCGGTAGCTGTTGATCAGGCACGACGATTTGGGATTAACCAGTTCGCGGCCAGTTCGCAGGTCCTTAAGGCTTGAAATATCTCCTGAAGCGGGATCGATGGTTACAGAAACATGCTCGTTGCTAATTGAATTTCCGCTTGTTTTTATTTTAGCTGTTCCCGAGGTGCTTCCTTTAATTACGTGATAAAGAGCAGAACCAAAAGCAGGTACGTCGCTGGCCAGGAAAGCCAATTCGCCGGTAGTGAGGCGTTGCGACGGAACTACTTTCCCTTTTTCGTCGGTAACCCGATCACCGGCTTTACTTTGTTCGGACGAAAGCGTAACTACGGAGCTACGTTTCCACGAAAGGGTGTTTATAACCGAAAATGTGCTGCTTCCTTTTCGTTCGATTGGGGCAATGGTTTTAGCCAGCAAGTCGATACTGGTTTTTGCTGCATTCTCGAAATACGACGCTTTGGTGGCTTCAACTTCTTTGGCGAGCGGAACTTTTGGGTCTTTATAGCCCCAGGTGTGTTCGGCGCCCAGTAAAACGTAGCGCCACGAGTCGTAAAAATCGGCTGCCGGGGCTGTTTTGTTTGGATAAAGCATCGGCCAGAGCGCTTCGGTTTGGGTCAGGCGTTCTTTGGCATAGCGGTTCATTCCAACCCTGCGGGCGTCGGTACCAAGGCCGTCGGTCCAGTATTCGGTATAGTCGCCTTTTACTTCAGGAATGATGGAGGCATATTTATCTTCGTAGGCTTTTAAAACTTCGTCGGAGCCGGAGATAATCAGTTTTGGATAAGCATATTTTTCGTTCCAGAGGCGAACGGCATCCGGTAGATCGGCGTCAATCAGGCAGTTGTCGGCCATAGCCCAGGTCATGGCAAAAATATCGTAAGGAGAATTGGCTGCTTCGAGTTTGGCTGTTTCGTCGAAAATCATCGGGTCGATAAAGCTGGCTGTTGGATCAGAACTGTTCAGGCGATCAAGTGCCGGGTCGTAAGTCTGGATTTTTTTGATGCCATAAACTTTCTTTCCCTTGATTTGGTAGGCATATCCGTAAGGACAGCCCTGCAAAAACAGGATTTTCGATTTTCCGTCGGGGCCAACCCAGTAAAATGGTTTGTGTTCCCAGGCCTGACGAATGGTTCCAATACGGTCGAAATGATTGGGATAGCAAAAAAATGCTTTGATTCCGCTTTGGGCAGCCGCCGGAACAACGCCCCAGCTGGCGCCGGGAATATCGAATTGCACCATTGTTTTTACTGAAACTCCAATCTCTTTGGAAATTTGGTTGTTGCATTTAAAGAGCTGGAGCAATTCTTCGTCGGAACAGGCGCTGGTATTGGTGTTGGCGTAGTTACCATCAATGCGTATCCAACCTTTGCGAACGGCCTCAAAAAGAGCAGCTTTCTTTTCAGGAGAGGCTTGTTTTAAGTAGCTTTCTACCACCCAACCTGCTTCGGTGTTCCACACATAACGCGAACCTTCAGGATAATTTTGCGTTTTGCGGGCCATATCCAAAGCGACATCGATGTTGCGTACATGTATTTTTTCGACGATTTCCTGCTTGTCGGTGTAGCCAATATCGACATGCGAATGCGGATAAATGTAAACCGTCCAGTGCCGTTTTGCCGGGACCAGAACAGTTTGATAAAGTTCCAATCCATTGGCTGAAACTTTAATTCGCGCCTGGCATTCTTTCTTTTCTCCTGAACCGGAAGGAAGCAGAACCGGAAATTGCTCAATTCCGTTGGCATCTTCCAGTGCTAAGGTTTCTGTTTGCCCGTCGCATTCAACCTGAACGGTAGCTTTTCCGTAGAGTTTTCCGCCTTTAACCTGAACAGTTATTTCGCGTCCTGCCGTATGATCGGGCCGGTATTTGTACCACGGGCGAACAGTACATTCTATTGCTGAAGGAAACGGATGATTTTCTGCTGGTTGTACCGGTTTGTTTTTTGCAATTACCTGAGTTACGAAGAAGAGGCAAAAGGCAAACAAAAGGCTTGTTTTAACTGGTTTCGTTATCATAGATCTCTGTGGTTTAGTCTTATTTTGAATAGTTTCTGGCCGTTTCTACAAATGCCCTGATGTTTGCTTCGGGAGTTGTTGATGGCAATGCGCAGCCCGAATTCAGGATAAAGCGGTTGGTTTTGGAGAAAATATCGAGCAACTCTGTGGTTTTTTGCAGAACCAGTTCAGGTGTTCCCAAAGCTAAAACGCCGCTTGGATCAATGTTCCCGGTGAAGGTAACCTTGTCGTGGAGCACTTCGAAAGCTTTTTGTGTATTCGTTTTATAGTCGATTTCAAAGGCATCGGCTCCGGTTTTCAGCATCGACTCCAATATGATTTCAGTATTTCCGCAAATGTGAAGCGTGTAATACATTCCGCACGAATGAGCTGTTTCAATCACTTTTTGCTCGTAGGGCAAAGCAAACTCTTCGTACTGTTCGGGCGAAATCATTTCGGGGCCGGCAGGGCTATCGCCGTTCGAGACAGTATGGGCGCCGGTTTGAGCCATCAGCTTGATAAACTGGCAGCTGGCTTCGGTGCAGTAATTGAGCAACTCGGTTAGTTGTGTTGGTTCGGCCATGAAAAGGTCGAGCATCCAGTTTCCGGTTCCGCGCAACATGCTGGCTAACGAAAATGGAGCCTGGTCGCAGTTTCCGCGTACCATAATTTCGTTGCCAAAATGTTCTTTCAGCAGACGCACGGCTTCGAGCCAAATCTGGATATATTTATAGCTCTCGACATTGACTGGTTTCAACGATTTCAAATCGTCCAGCGAATCGAGGCACCCAAGATGCGAACGGGCTGGTGAGTCCGCCGGAAAATCGATTGGAACACCCAGGCTTCCGGCTAAGGTTACTGTATCCATGTCCACCAAAACCGCATCCAGTCCGTATTTTTCAACTGAGTGAATAAACGAGTCGGCAATTAGGCGCGGACTTTCACGAAACTGTCCCATACTGATATTTAACTCGGCGGCAGCTACCATAAAATTGTGGAGCATCACCGGAATTTTATCCTGAGGTTCGCCTCTCAAAGCCGCGATCATTCTTTCGTATCCGTTCATGGGGTCAATTATTTTGTAAGTTTTTCAATTCTTTTGATTAATTCCATCATGGCTCTGCCGTTGTGATACGGACATTTCCACGGGTCAATTTTCCAGTCGTTGCGGTAATAGGGCGATGGGTCGTCGGCAGGTTCTTCGAGGTACGGAACGCCCAGCCGGTTTAGCTTGGTGAACCATTCGCCGCGTTCGTGATCAACCAGGCAGGTATCAATGAAATTCCAGCTTAGTTTTACGGTTTCCCAGTATTTTACGTCGCCGGTTAGCTCAAAAGCATTCATAAAGCCAACCAGTGTTTCGGCCTGTAGCCACCAGTGTTTATTGGTACGCACATGACTTCCGAAGCGAACCGATTCGAGGAAAAGCCCGCCATCTTTGTCAACGGCCACCCGCTCAATTTTGTCCACCATTTCGATGGCTATTTTTTTCATTCGGGCTATGATTTGCTCATCGCCCAGCACTTCGGCTGCTTCGTATAAAAGCCACGAACCTTCAATATCGTGCCCAAACGAACAGATTCCGGCAGACGATTCAGCTTCCAGAAAAGCATTGTCGAAGAAAATTCCGAAGTGGCGGTTTTCACGAATGATTTTGTCGAGGAACAGGTTCATCAGTTCTGTCAGCCGGATTTTTACTTTTTCGTCTTTCCAGACTTTGTAAAGTGCGGTATATGCTTCCAGAACATGCAGGTGAGTATTCATCGATTTGGGCTCGTTGTTGTCGGCCATGCGGTTTTCCTCGTAAATTTTCCAGTCGCGGGTGAACGACTCCAGATAACCCGGATACTGCGGGTCTTTGGTTTTTTCTTCCAGCAAAGCAAAGAAGTCTTTTATCTGCTGAAGAACTTTTTCTCCCGGATTGAACTCGTAATATTTGCACAGCGAATACAGTACAAAAGCCTGTGCATAGGTGTGTTTGATGTCGTTGGCCACTTCGTTTGCCGAAGAAAGCTCCATGTAATATCCGCCGTAAACCTTGTCAGCAAAATCTTCGATTACTACGCGATAGGCTTTCTCGGCTATTTCGGCATATTTCGGTTCGTTGAATTGGATGGCAGCCTGGGCAAATGTCCAAAGGATTCGCGCATTGAGTACGCTGGTTTTGTTGGCCGACAGAACCGGCTGGTTGTTCAGATCGACAGCGCCGTAAAATCCGTGCCCGTTTTTTTCTACGGAATAGGTCATCCAGTATTTCAGAATATTGTTGTGCAGTTCGTTACTGAACTTTTCACGATAACTGGTAAGCTGATCTTTTATTGGATTCATAGTTATTTGGTTTTAGTTTATTCCTGTGTTTCACATTCAAATTGATACGTACCAGCATTCACGGTTAGTACAACCCATTTGTCTTCTTCTAAACGGGGTTTGATTTCACTTTCTTGATTCAGCTTTTTCCCGTTTATTTTCACCGAATTTAAATCAGAAGTTGGCAGATAAACACCGGCGGCAGCACCTTGCGGAACATTCAGGTTTAGTGAAAAATGGCGCCCTGCCGATTTTTCCCAGGCTGCCGAAATGTTTCCGGTTACGGTTGAAACAGTTCCTCTGGCCCAGAGCAAGTCGCCGGTTTGCGGTTTTACCCTGAAAATTTTCCAGCCGTAATCCAGCGGTTCAATGCCCAATACCTTCTGAGAAAGCAAGGCTGTTGGTCCAGAGCACCAGGCGTGGGAAGTTGATCCCCATTTGGTATTCCAGGCTTCATGCCATGCGCCGTTGAAGAAGTCGAGCTTGGTTTGTTCGCCCCAGTATTTACGCATGTAATCGAGCGCCCACTGCGTGTTTCCCTCAGTCATTACGGAATAAAGAACCCAATAGGCGAACGATTGCTCGCTGCCTTTGCCCCGTTTCAGTATTTGCTGAATGACATCTGCTTTCTGGTTGCTTTCAGGGACTCCGTACAACAAGGCATAAGCCTGCGATTGCTGGCCGATGTGAGTACTTTCGTAGCTGTCGAAGTAGGCCCGGTCTTTTTCAGACCAAAGCCATTTGTTGATGTTTCCTTTGAGTTGTCCGGCTTGTTCTTTCCATATTTTAGCCTGATTGGGGTCTTTTGCAAAGTCGGAGGCAATACTTGCAGCTGCATTCAATGCTCCGTAATACAGGCAGTTGAGGCCGGTAATAACTTTTTTCTGATCCATCGGGTAGGTGTCCGGATGATCCAGAACAATCCAGCCCGGCATGTTTGCCAATAATCCAAGCTGAGTATCAACAAACGGGCGGAAATACTCCAGCAGTTTTTTCAAATTCGGATACAGACTTTGAATCAGTTCATCATTTCCGTAGTACATGAAATATTCGTGCATCATCAGTATCCATTCCAACTGGTAGTCGGGGATGTAGCCCGATCTTCCGGGTTCCATGTAATGGTCGGTGGGGTAGCGGGCGCGGATGGCTCCGTCGTTACGCCAACGCTGCGATTCGGCACCACAAAGCATGTTGTAAGCAGTCAGAAAACGCGAACTTTTGCCAAAACAGTAGTTCCCGAAAACCATCATAAAGCGCGAGTCTCCGGCAATGTACTGGGTATGTTCGCGCCATGGATCAACGTAGGTGTCCATCGAGTTGAGCAGCATGGTGTGTTTCCCAATTTGCCAGAAGTCGGTAAGTTGTTTGTCGGAACATTCGAAAGTACTTTCTTCTTCGTAGGTGAAATGGGCAAATTCAGCACAAACATCCTGTATCTGAACGTCAGCATTGGCTTCAATGGAGAAATACCGGAAGCCCGACCAGGTGTATGGCCGCCAGGTTTGGATGCCTTTTTTTGTTGTATATTTTTCAGAATGATCGGTATCGGCGCGGATTAGAGCTACTTTGTTGGTATCCAGTCGTTCGGAAGTGCCGATTTCGAATTGAATTCCTTCTTTGGCATCGATGGTGAATTGCGGATAACCGGCTATTTCAGTACCAAAATCGTAAACGATCCGGTTGTTGACTTTCCATTTTCGGTAAGGCTTCACCATTTTTCGGGTAAGCAGTGGGCGTTCGGTTACCACCAAACGATTGAACGGAGCAACTGGCGGAATTCCAGACGCTTTTGCATTTTCCCAGGCCGAATCGTTAAATCCAACGCTTTTCCAACCTTCGGGCATCAGCCGTGCATCAAACTCTTCGATAAAGCCAATCAGGTGGGCTTTGGGGTTGCGTAATTTCGACTGGGAATTCCATGCCTTTGCCTGAGTCACTTTCCAGGTATTGTCGCTCAGCATATTCGTTGAGGTTTTATCTGCAAAATCCAGTTTTCCCTGAAAGAAAAAACCTCCACGGGCATTGATCTGGTGGTGCATTCCAAGCCCGAAGTTGCACACGACAGCCGAAATGCAGTTCTCGCCTTTTTGAAGGTACGGGGTGATGTCGAAATAATCGTAGCATTGAAATTCAGGGTCGCAATTCATGGGGCAGCGTTCGAGCAATTTGCCGTTGATATACACATCGGCCGATGCAAATGCCGAAATATAGGCTTTTGCCTGAGTTGGCTTACTTTTCAGGGTAAACGATTTACGAACCAGCAGGTAATAGTTTTGTGGGTTTTCTGCTCCTGAATCCCATATCCAGTTTGCCAGTGGTTTTGTTCCGTTGAGCGTAGAAGAAGCTTCGGAAATGAATGAGTTTTTTCCCCATTTGTCCGTTGGCTGGGGTGTTTGTGCGGCCAGATTAAGGGTAAGGACAAGGCTGATCAAAAGAGCCAGAAGCCGTCCACGAACTCCTTTGCAAAGAGGGGAAATGTTGAATTTTTTAGTTGCCTTTAATCCGTCAGCTATCCGCCAGCTGGCGGAGACGGCATAGGTCTCTCCTCGAACTGGTGTATGTTGGCCATTCAAGCCATTGTCGTTTCTGTAACTATTCATCTGCAATTTACTTTTACCTTTTTACTTTTACCTTTTGCCTTTATTTCTTTTGCCTTATTTTCACCATTACGCCTCTTTTTCCTGCCGGAACATTCAGTTCGTAATATCCTTTCGCTGCAACGATTTTTATTGGCGTTTCCTTTTCCGAATCGGGACTTAATACCGTTGCACTTACCAGATTTCCAATTTCAGCAGAACGGGCAATTTTTATTTTTACCGGATTTTCAGTGGTGGCAAATACAACCGGCATTACCAAACCTTCGGGAACCTTAAACAGATTGGCTTTGGCTGCATTGTTTTCAACCTGAAGAACATGCGGCTCGAGAACCCATTTTTTCCCACGCAATAAATTCAGAAGAGGTCCGTATTGCAGGTAATAGGAATCGGTGGTAGGGTCGGGAACAATGGTGTGGTCGTTTCCGGTAACCGGTGCTGTTGGAAAAACGCCCATGTAAAGCAAGGTTTGGAAATAGTTGTCCGGATTGTTTCCCAGTGTTTTAGTTGAGGCTGTCCAGGTTACAATGGGTTTACGCAGTGCAAGGAACGCCGTGTTGTTAAGCGAAGTTCCCAAATGTCCGGCTTCGTCGTAAAAACCGTCGATGTCTTTCATCATATCGATGCGGTGATTGTGGTCGTTGACATATACCACTCTTCCGGCCTGATGAAATTTTTCCGACACTTTTTCGAGCGTTTCTTTCCAACTGTTAACCAGTGCGCGGGCGGGTTTTTCGTGCCACCAGGTAATGCCGTCGTCGCTTCGTGTGTTGAATGCGCGGGTGTGATCGGTACGGTCGATACATATTCCGGAAGAAAACTTCATGTGGCGGATCAGCTGGTCGGCCTGAGTGATCAGGAATTTCTGATAGGCTGGGTCACCCGGATCGGTAATCACGGCATCGCCCCAGGTGAACAGTGGATTTCCGCCCAAAAATGGATAGCCTTTCCAGTTGGTCATCAATACAGCTTCGCTTAAATTTTTCTGGATGAATGCTTTGGGGTTTTTCCAAAGTTCATCGTTCCCGAGTGTCTTAGGATCAGGAGCATCAATTCCGCGTAACTCATAGCCTATTTCAGTCATGTTAAAATAGTCGAGTACATAGAAGCCCATCGAACGCATTTGTTCGCCGTATTTATTGAGCTGATCAACCGATGTTTG
>DAOPZV010000119.1:0-11963 GCA_035353575.1 Prolixibacteraceae bacterium
AAAGACACGTTTTCGATGGATTGGCCCTGGTACAATGCTTATTGTGGCGACATCGACATCTGCGGATTCAAAAAACCGCAGTCATACTACCGTGATGTGATATGGAAAGTAAGCAATCTGGAAATGGCCGTGCATTCACCAATTCCTGCCGGAATGCGCGAAGTGGTAAGCATGTGGGGCTGGCCCGATGAACAGCAAAGCTGGAATTGGGCTGGAAGCGAAGGTCAGAAACTTCAGGTAAATGTTTATTCCAATTATCCTGAAGTTAGACTGGAACTGAACGGCAAGGTAATTGGCAAAAAACCAGTTTCTCCTGAAACCAAACTGACAGCCCCGTTTGAAGTTCCGTACGAAGCCGGCGAACTAAAAGCTATTGCGCTGAAAGATGGCAAAGATGTGGAAACAAAAATTCTGAAAACAACCGGAAAGCCTGCAAAAGTAAAGCTGACTACCGATCGTTCTGATTTGAAAGCCAGCCGCAACGATTTGTCGTATGTAACTGTGGAAGTGGTTGATGAAAACGGGAACCTTGTTCCAAACGCCAATCTGCCTATTCAGTTTAAAGTTGAAGGAGCGGGCGAACTGGCTGCTGTAGAAAATGGAAATCCGGCCGACATGAAAAGTTTCCGTGCACCACAAGTAAGCAGTTTTAATGGTCGTGCGCTGGTTATTCTGCGTCCAACCGGAAAAGCCGGAGAAATTAAACTGACAGCCGAATCGGCAGGGTTAAGCCCGGAAAAAATTTCGATTTCAGTAAAATAAGCCAAATCCAAAATCAGGCAGAAGAATGAATTACTCCCGATTCTTCTTCTGCCTGATTTCAAAAAAAATATTTCGGGCAAATGAACCCCAATACCAAACATCTGACTGTTGGTACACCAATCATAGTTCTTTTCATTTTAAGATCATTCGAATTAAAATTTTTTAATTTTATCGTGTTGATCAGCGAGGCATTAAACTTTGAATAAAAAAAGTGGTCGATCGTTTTAGGTTGGTTATTCTTCATACTTTTGAGCCGCCTTTCCATCGTACAAGAAAATGGAACAAACTGTTGAAAACATATCACTGATTAAAAACGGAGACCAAAAGGTATTCCAAACAATTGTTTTCAAATACTCCGATCCGCTACTTGCCTTTTCCATTGGCTTTGTTCGCAAGCGCGAAATTGCTGAAGAAATTGTGAGCGACGCTTTTGTTACATTGTGGCGCCAACGCGAAAGTATATTGGAGATACACGACCTGAAGGCTTACCTGTATATTCTGGTGAGAAATGCGAGTATTTCGTATCTGCGGAAAATGAACAGCAGCAAGGAGATATCGCTCGATTCGCTCGAAGAATATTATACTTTGCCGTTAACAGGCCCCGAGAGTGATGAAATAACCGAAGATATCCTAAGCCAGGTAAATCAAGCCATCGACCAGCTCCCAGCAAAATGCAAAATTGTTTTTACGCTGGCTAAAGTACAGGGAATGAAGTATAAAGACATTTCGGAAGTTCTTGGGATTTCAGTAAAAACAATAAACAACCACATTGCCAACGCCTTGGTTCATATTTCGCAATCGCTTGCCGAGAATAAGAAAACCAAAGGCATTGATTTTGGCCGCATTGCTTCCATTCTCTTTTTCTAATCAAACCTGCTTTTTGAAAATTTCAAGAAAAAAATGTGAAACAGACTGGGAGATTTTTGAATCTCTTGCGTCATGGTAACATGAAACGAAAAGGAAAAGCCTTTTTTCATGACATTTGAAAATTTTTATTGTGAATAATACCAACCCAAAGTTTGAAGAATACGCCCAAATGTTTTCTGGAGAATGTACTCCTGAGGAAAAGCAAAAGTTACTTGAACGACTCGCCAGTAATGTTGACGAACGAGTTGAATTTGAGAAACTAGAGAACATTTGGAATAACTATTCTCCTGAAACAACCAGTTCTGCCGAAAGAATATGGGAGCTAACTGCAACAAAACTTGAGTTTGAAGCCCAACCTAAAAAGATAAAGCTAACCGGCTGGATGAAATACGCTGCTGCAGCACTGGTCGTTCTGTCACTGGGTTTAAATTTATACTGGTTTATCGGCCACCGAAACACGACCTCCTCGTGGGTTGAATATTCTACCAAGAATGGCGAAATAAAGAAAATTACCCTTCCTGATGGAAGTACGGTGACCTTAAACTCTGAATCGATACTTCTTTGTCAAAACAAATTCGGGAAAAATGAGCGCAACGTATTCCTGATGGGTGAGGCTTTCTTCCATGTCACCAAAAATCCTGAAGCGCCATTTTCAGTAAATACTTCGGAAATGACTGTTCGGGTTTTGGGAACCTCGTTCAATGTGAGTAGCTACGCCAACGATCCGGTAATAAGCGCAAGCCTTGAAGAAGGAAAAGTACAGATTTTCACAAAGGAAAAACCATCGGAACCGGTAGTGCTGAAACCACAGGACGAAGCGCTTCTGGAAAGGGCAAGCGGTGAAATCACCGTCAATAATCAGCAAAAATTAATTGCCCCCTGGCGCGAAGGACGTTTGCGGTTCCACAACAACGAACTGCTCGTGATTACCCACCAATTGGAGCGCAAATTTGATTGTGAATTCATTTTTGTTGACGAAGCAACCGAATCGTTGCGGTTTACCGGAGACTTTGAAAATGAGACACTCGACGAAATACTGGAATTGCTAAACAAAGCTCATTCTTTCAAACTTAAAAAATCAGGAAAGAGATATATAATATCATTATAAACCAATAAAATAAAACTCAATTCTATGAAATAACAACGGAGAATGCGCCCACATTCCCCGTCGTAAAATAATGCAAATAAAGTGTTTAACTTGTAAACAATGCAAATCTATGAAAAAATGTTGTATTGATGAGCTTCCTTTGCCAAGAAGAAAGCTCAAAAAAGCAGGACTTATTATGCGCCTAACTTTATTATTAACAATTACGTTCGTTGTGAATTTGTACGCAAGTACCTATTCGCAAAACACAAAGTTGAACCTAAATTACCAGGACATTCAACTCAAACAGCTATTTGAAAAAATTAGCGAACAAAGTGAGTTTCGGTTTATCTACAACAACAATGTGGTAAACGACAACATCCATGTTAGTGTGAAAGCTCAGGACGCTAAAATTGAGACCATCCTGAACAATATTCTCGACAATGCACAGCTTGGATACCGTATCGTTGACCGCCATGTGATTGTTTTTCCCAGTAACGAAGAAACATCGCCAGCAACAAACAATGGTGCAGCAACCCAAAAGTCGGGAGTTACAGGAAAAGTAACCGACGAACGAGGCGATCCGCTGCCAGGTGTTTCCATCTCGGTGAAAGGAACAACTCAGGGTACAATTACTGACGCTAACGGAAGCTATACAATTCAGGTTCCAAACAGTAATTCAGTTTTATACTTTTCTTTTATTGGAATGATTGGGCAGGAAATAAAAGTAGAAGGTAAAAATGTGATTAATGTTACTCTAAAACAAGAAACAATTGGTATTGAAGAAGTTGTAGCAATTGGTTATGGTACTTCAAAAAAAGAAGACCTTTCAGCAGCAATTTCGGTTGTGCAGGACATGCCAAAACTGAAAGAACGCCCTGTGCTAAGCACCGCTTCGATGATTCAGGGACGTGTACCTGGAGTTACCATCGTTAATCAGGGTGGGCAGCCCAACTCGTCTCCGGCAATTACCATTCGTGGTACCGGATCGAAAGGCGAAAGTGTTTTGTATGTTGTTGACGGTGTTCCGGGGGCTCCATACAATCCTGAAGATGTTGAATCGATTACCGTATTGAAGGATGCAGCTTCGGCAGCAATTTACGGTGCACACGCCGGTAATGCCGGGGTAATTCTTATTACCACCCGTCAATCGAAAGAAGGAAAACCATCTGTTGAATACAGCGGATTTTTTGGTGTGAAAAATGCATGGCGTCTGCCTCAGTCGTTAAATGCTGCCGACGAAGCAAAGGTTTCGAACCTTGCCTACACCAATGCCGGATTAACACCGCTTTCAGGATGGGATGCTTCACTCAACCCGTATGCACAAATAACCCGCACCGACTGGATTAACGAAGTTTTCCGCACGGCTACTGTTCAGCGTCATAGCGTTACAATCAACGGCGGTACCAGCAAAATGAGCAACATGTTCCAGGCCCGTTGGGAAGAAGAACAAGGAACCTTGCTGAATACCTACAACAAAAACATTTCGCTCCGTTTCAACTCTACTTACGAGATTAATAAATACCTGAAATTCAAAGAAGATTTATTCTGGAACAACAACGATAACCGTGGTACTGATACTGGCAGCGGATACACCGGAACAATCCTTTCGGCCATCTACATGCCGCGCTCGGCGACACCTTATTACGAAGATGGAAGCTTTGGCGGCGTAGGCCCACGTGACTCGGAATACCTTGGTATTCATGGTGACGTGGTAAACCCAGTTGCTTCTTTGTTGCGTAACCAAAGTTTCGTTCGTAACGAAGACATCCTTTCTGTTTCAGAATTGCAGTTGTCGAACCTGGTCAAGGGATTGACAATCACTTCGCGTTTCTCTTATCGGGCTTACAACTCTTTCTACAAATATTTTCAGTATAAACGTACCGAACCAGGTAAGCCAAATAACCGCAATGCTCTCACTTATTCAACCGGGAAAGATTACCATTGGATTTTTGAAAATACAGCCAACTACAACCGTATTTTCGGAAAACACAACATCAACGTAATGGCTTCAGTTACCGGGAAAGAAGATGGTTCTCATGGCTTTGGTCTAACAGCCCGAGACTTCGAACGCGAAGAAGACTGGGCTCAGTTCCTGATTAATGCGCAAACAACTGACGAGGACAAACCTTGGGATGGACAATACGAAGACCGCAACCTTTCATATGTTGCCCGTGGATCGTACAGTTTTGCCGACCGCTATTTTTTAACCGCAAGTTTCCGTAACGATATTGCCGGACGTTTGCCTGTAAAAAAACGTTCTGCTTCATACCCTGGAGCAACAGCTGCCTGGAAAATTTCTTCAGAACCATGGTTCAATGTTCCTACAGTTGACGTGTTGAAACTACGTGCCAGCTGGGGTCGCATCGGTAACCTGAGTTCGATTGGCCGTTACTACGGATATCCAACTTTAACCGGCGGATACGCTTACCAGATTGGCAATGGAGCTCCATATACAAATTCAGCTTACGTGGCCAGTGCATACAATGCAAACCTGAGCTGGGAAACTTCGGAACAAACCGACCTTGGTTTAGACTTGCTGATGGCTAAACGTAAATTGAACATTACAGCCGATTACTTCTGGAAGAAAACATTCGACCTGATCAAACAGCAGGATACCGAATGGACAAACACTTACGGAGTAGATGCACCATACATTAACCAGGGTGAGATTTCAAACAAAGGTTTTGAATTCTCTGCCAACTGGTCAGACAAAAAAGGCGACTTTTCGTACGATTTTGGTATCAACTTCGCTACTTTAAAAAATGAAGTAACCTATATCGACAACAATGCTAATTCGTATTGGTCACACGACGATAACTGGAGAACTTCATTGTATCCGTTCCGTTCGAAAGTTGGAGAACCATATTACTCCTACTGGCTGGTTAAAACCGACGGTATCTTTCAATCGGATGCTGAAGTTGCTGCACACACGAACTCAAAAGGCGCGATTATTCAGAAAAATGCGAAAGCAGGCGACTTGCGCTTTATCGACCAAAACGACGATGGTGTAATCGACGACAAAGACCGCGTTTATATGGGAGCCGCTTTCCCAAAAATTACTTATGGGTTCTCAGCAAATTTCAACTGGAAAAACTGGGATTTGAGTATGTTCTTCCAGGGAGTTGGCGGAGTTAAACTCTTCCATGCCTTCAAAGAATCAACTTTAAATGCGGCCGAACAAGGTTACAACCGTTGGGATAAAATCTTGGATGCGTGGTCAACAACCAATACCGGTTCTGACATTCCGCGTATCAGCGCAAGCGATGCCAACAAAAACTTCGGAACTATTTCTGACTGGTATCTCGAAAAAGGAGACTATCTGCGCCTGAAAAACCTAACGCTGGGATACACATTCCCGAAAACACCTTGGCAGGGCAAGCTAAGAGTTTATGTGAGCGGTGAAAACCTGTTGACTTTCACTAAATATTCGGGTATGGATCCTGAAGTTGGTGGTTATGGCCTGGACGCCGGTCAATATCCTATTTCGCGGGTAATTTCGTTTGGTGCAAAAGTTAATTTTTAATACTTAAATGAACTGAAAATGAAAAAGATATATTTCATATTGATTTCCTTGTTTATTCTTTCTTCGTGCGGCGAAGACTGGGTGGACACAAAACCTAACGGGTTGCCTTCAACTGCTTATTTCTGGCAAAGCGCTGATGATGTAAATAAAGCTTTAGCTGCTATGTACACACCTATGCGCTACGAATCGACCTGGGGACGCGACCTCTTCTGGATGCAGGATGCCAGCGACGACCTTATTGTAGGGCGTTCGAAAGCAAACGGCGAAAACATCAAAAACTTTATTCCAACCGGACGTGAAGGATACATGACTGGCGGATGGAACGATCTCTACTGGATGATAAACAAAGCCAACCAGGTAATTGCCAACATTGATAAAGCAACTAATATTTCTGAAGATTTGCGTAAACGCGCTAAAGGCGAAGCCTATTTTATCCGCGGATTTGCACATTTCTGGGTTGCTTACCTTTGGGGGCGCGCTGATCAGGGAGTTCCATTCGATATGCCCGAAAACAAAGAATACGAAACACGTATTCCGCCGCAATTGGCTTCAGTAAAAGACAACTACGCCCAGATTGTATCCGACATGCAAAAAGCTGCCGACCTGCTTCCGTTGTTCGAAACGTATGGGAACGACGATAAAGGCCGCGCACACAAAGTTGCAGCATGGGCATACATGGTAAAAGCCTACGCATACTGGGGCACCTACGACAATACGAAATGGGCGCTCATTCCCGACCTTTGCGACAAAATAAAGAATGAAGGGAAACGTGCATTGGTTAAAGTTAACGGCGATCCAAAAGCCAGCTATCGTTCTGTATTTACAGTAGCTCAAAACTGGGGATCCGAGTACATTTGGTCTGTTACTTCAGGAACACAAGGTGGTAGCGAATTCCCTGGTGTTATTCTCGAAAACAAAGGATGGGGAAAATACAACGGTTGGGGTTATTTCCAACCTACCGAAGAATTGTACGACGAATATGAAGCGACCGACCCACGCCGCGAAGTTACCATTTTGAAATTTGGCGACGAATTCACCTATTTCGGCGAAAAACGCAAGTACTATTCAACAAATAGTCTTTCAGGTTTCCAGATCAACAAATATATGGAGCCATATAGCTACGGAACCGGCGGAGATGTTAGCACAAACCAATACATCAATCAAAACGGCGACTATCCAACCACATCGCTTAACCTTCCATTAATGCGTTACGCCGAAATCCTGCTGTTCAAGGCTGAAGCGCTTATAATGCAAGGCAAAAACAGCGAAGCCGCTGCACCGCTCAACGAAGTACGTACTCGTGTTGGATTGAGTCCGATTGCATCGCCTACAATAGCTGATTTGAAACATGAACGCCGTTGCGAGTTGGCCTGCGAATGGACCGATCGTTGCCAGGATCTGAAACGCTGGGGCGATTACGATAAGCTCAGAATGGCTTTGCATGGACGAAGTCATTCCGACAAAACCAATCCTGACTCACCATACAAAATTGTTCAGGTTTGGGCAACCCGTACTTTCAATCCTGATAAACACGTTGTTTGGCCGTATAATCCTGACGAAATTTCGCGTTCAAACGGAACATACAAGCAAAATGCCGGTTGGTAATTGACAGCTAAGTTTAGTTCATTATTATAAATTCAATACATTTGGATTACAAGAGCCGGGCGAATCCGGCTCTTGTTTTTCAACTACCAGAATCATAACTTGAACGTCATGAGAAATTTGATTACAATTTTGTTTATCTCTCTCTGCTTCAGCCTGAATGCGCAAACAACTTACACAACATTAAATGCCCATTCGCATAACGACTACGAGCAAAAGAATCCTTTTCTTGAAGCATACAATGCGCATTTCGGATCAATCGAAGCCGATATTTGGGCTGTGAACGGCCAGCTTTTAGTAGCACACTCCAAAGATCAACTGAATACTGAACGCACACTCGATAAGCTTTATATTCAGCCGATTTTAACAAAGTTTCGCGAAAATAAAGGCAAAGCCTGGAACGATTTTCAGGGAAGTTTCCAGCTATTGATCGATCTGAAAACCAGTTATCCGGAAACGCTGCCTCTTTTGGTAGCGGAATTAAAAAAATACCCTGAAGTATTCGACCTAAAAGTAAACCCTAATGCCGTAAAAGTGGTAATTACCGGTGGAACTCCTCCTCCCGCTGAATTTATAAACTACCCCAAATTCGTTTTCTTCGACGGAAAGCTCTATCAAAAATACACTGCATCTCAACGCGAAAGAATTGCTATGTTTAGCGACGATCTTCATCGCCACACTGCATGGAAAGGCATTGGGGCAATTCCTGAAAAAGACCTGAAAAAGTTAAGTTTTTTGGTTGATTCGGTTCATGCACTCCCTTGCAAAATACGCTTCTGGGATGCCCCGGATACCCCGGAAAGCTGGCAGGAATTTAAAAAGTTAAAGGTCGATTTCATTAATACGGATCATATCCAGCAACTAGGCGAATTTTTAAAGAAATAAATAACGAACTGAAAATTGCCATTTAATTATTAAACCAACGAATATGAACTCCAGACGTGATTTTTTCAAAAAAACGGCCATCATTGCCGGGGCAACCGCAATTCCGGTTCCGAAGATATTGGCAGCCACCGACGATGTGGTGCAAACATCGGCTACCACAACCGGCAAACTCCCCTATAAAAACACGTACATCAAAAATGTATTTGTTGCCGAAAACGAATTCAGGGGCAAGCAGGTAAATATTATCGAGTCGCCCGGATACGAAAAAGCCCGCGAAATATTGCCAAATCCGTTCTGGAAAGGAAACGACACGGCAATCGACATGTACTGGAAAACCTGGGAAATCGCTTTTCGAAACATTAAAAATCCGGCTAAGGAATCAGGATTTATCAGTTCGTACATCGACACGGCATACAACGGCAATATCTTCATGTGGGATTCGAACTTTATCACCCTGTTTGCCCGCTACGGCTCGCGCGCTTACCCTTTTCAGAAAACACTCGATAATTTCTACGCCAAACAGCACCCCGATGGCTTCATCTGTCGCGAAATCTGGGGAAATACCGGCGAAGATTGTTTCTCGCGGTTCGATCCAACAAGCACCGGCCCGAACCTGATTCCCTGGAGCGAAATGGAATATTTTCAACACTTTGGCGAGTGGGAGCGCATTCACAAAATTTTTCCTGTGCTGGCTGCCTATTACCAATGGCTTAAGCTGAACCGTACCTGGCAGGATGGCTCGTATTGGTCGAGCGGCTGGGGAACCGGAATGGACAACATGCCCCGACTGAAAAAAGAATACAACCCAATTTTTTCGCACGGCCACATGTCGTGGCTCGATACCTGTTTGCAGCAGCTTTTCATCGGGAAAATTCTGGTTGATTTTGGCTTTTATGTGGAACGCTGGCAGGAAATTGAAGACATTGAAGACGAATCGAAAGTGTTGAAAAAAATCCTGAAGGAAAAAATGTGGGATTCGAAAACCAATTTTTTCTACGATAAATATGCCGACGGAAGTTTAGGTACCTTGAAGGGAATTGGCGCATACTGGGCTTTGCTGACCGACCTGCTCGACGAAAATGAAAAGAAAGCATTCGTGGCTCATTTGACCGATCCCAAAACATTCTACCGAAAACACCCGGTTCCATCCATTCCGGCTGATCACGAAAAATACCAGGCCGACGGACGCTACTGGCAAGGCGGCGTTTGGGCGCCAACCAATTATATGGTTCTAAAAGGGTTGCAGCGCAACGGCTTTCACTCGCAGGCCTTCGATTTAGCAACCAAACACCACCAGCAGGTTGCCGAAGTGTTCAAAAAAACCGGAACATTCTACGAATATTACGCTCCTGAATCGTCGGACCCGGGATTGCTTGCCCGCCCCGATTTTATTGGCTGGACAGGTTTGGTTCCTGTATCGGTTTTATTCGAATCCATCTTCGGAATCAACGTTAATTTCATGAAGAAAACGATTGACTGGCGCGTAAATTTAACCGACGAACATGGTGTTGACCGCTACCCCATTGGCCCTGACGGTACGTTGTCGTTTAAATGTCAGGCTCGTTCATCAGTCAAGCAAAAACCACAGGTGGTGATCAACTCCAATCTCGAACTGAAATTGAATTTAAGCTGGGAAGGTGGTAGCCAAACCATCAACTTAAAACCTGGCGTAACCCAAATTTAGTGTTGAAATAGAGTTAAATCGATTGTAAACATCTGGTTCACTGGTGTATTTTTTATATGCCAGATCAGAAATTCACATCTGTTCTTCAAATTAAAGTAATACTGATAACCAACAATTTAACCAAGTGAGACTGTATTTTCTAGTCATATTATTGCCTTTTATTTGGTTCTCGTGCCAAACAAAAAAGGCTTCAGATTATGTCAATCCATTCGTAGGAACCGGATTTCACGGGCATACTTATCCCGGTGCCACAACACCCTTTGGTGCGGTGCAATTAAGTCCCGACACCCGCCGCGGAAACTGGGATGCCTGTTCGGGTTACCATTACTCCGATTCAACCATTATCGGTTTTTCGCACACACACCTTAGCGGAACCGGCTGCATCGACCTTGGCGACATTCTGTTCCACCCGATGATAAACGATATTCAGAAACGAAATGATGGTTATTTGTTCGATCCGATTCCATTTTCGCATAAAAATGAACAAGCCTCGGTGGGCTATTATGCCGTAAAACTTGAGAACGGCATTAAAGCTGAATTAACAGCCACACAGCATGTTGGTGTGCATCGTTACACGTTTCCGGCTGAAGGCAAACCTAAAATTGTTGTCGATTTAGCGCACTTGCTCGATAATGAAACGATAAACGAAGCCAGCCTGCAGATTGGCGACAGCGAAATTTCAGGAATGCGCACGACTTCGGGCTGGGTGGCCAATCAGCACATCTATTTTGTTGCGCAATTTTCGCAGCCTTTTCATGCTGAACTGGTTACTGATGGTGAGATTATAGCCTCGGCAAAGGATGCCAAAGGTGGAAAGCTTCAGGCTATCCTGAATTTCGCCGAACTTAAAGGCAAGCCGGTAATTTGTAAAGTTGGACTTTCGATCGTTAGTGTTGAAAATGCCCGACAAAACCTACAAGCAGAAACCACTGATTTTGATTTCGACCGGATAAAAGCTGAAACCGCTTCGACATGGGAGAAAAAACTTGCGGCTTATCGTATTTCAGGAGGTAGCGAAGGCGATATGACCAATTTCTACACCGCCTTGTATCACTCGATGATTACGCCAAACCTGACAAGCGATGTAAACGGCCAATACCGCGGTGCCGATGGACAAATTCATCAGGCATCCGGGAAAACATACTCAACCATGTCGCTCTGGGACACGTTCCGCGCCTGGAATCCGTTGATGACATTAACTGATACTACTTTAGTTACCAACATGATCAATTCGTTCCTGAATTTTTACGACCAAACCGGAGAACTTCCCATCTGGCCGCTTTCATCAGGTGAAACCGGAACCATGATCGGCTACCATTCGGCCTCAGTAATTTACGATGCATACAGCAAAGGCATTCGTGGTTTCGACGCCGAAAAAGCTTTTCAGGCCATGAAAGTTTCGGCAGCGAAAAATAAAAAAGGAACAGAGCCCTACCTGAATTTAGGGTTCATTCCGGCCAACTCGAAACGCGAATCGGTTTCGTGCCTGCTCGAAAATGCTTACGACGACTGGTGTATTGCCCAAATGGCCAAAGCGCTTGGCCACGAAGACG
>DAOPZV010000120.1:0-11927 GCA_035353575.1 Prolixibacteraceae bacterium
GCCTCTCCAAAGGTACTACCAGAATTGATTGATTTATTTTTAGGTAACCGGTAGTCTTTGAATGAACTAATAAATTCAATCGATAATAAAACTGAACGAAAAGCGGTTTTAGTATTTAAAGGAATTCTTTTTTTTGAAACCGCCCAGGCCTAAAAACACGAAATGCCTGAAGTGCAAAGCATTCGAAGCTTTTTAACTCCAAACTCTGCACTTTAGGCACTTCGAACTTCTTTCTAACTAATACAACCTGTCGCCAATGGCTGATTTCAGTTTATAAAGGCTTCCGGTGTAATCTATTTTTGCCTTCAACAATTGCAGTCGGCTTTCCGACACCGTTGTTGAACCTTCAATCAATTCAAGATTTGTAATCACACCGGCGTCAAATTTCACTTTAGCCAGCGAATAGGCATCGCTTGCCTGTTTCAGCTGCAATTCCGATTGCGTCACTTTTTTCCCGGCAGCTTTTACGTTGGCCTCAGCTTCAACCACTTCATTAACTATCCCCCGGCGGGCAATTTCGGTATCCTGATCGTTTGCCGATATAGCAGATTGAGCCTGCGCCAAATTGTATTTCACGCGTTTGCCATCAAAAATTGGCACCTTAATTCCAAACCCGACAGCGAAATTCAGCTTTGGATCGTACAAATACGGTGTGTAGCCGTCTTTAACTCCGCCCGACGCAAATGCATTGATAACCGGATTGTTTTGAGCACCTGTGACATTGTAGCGCAATTGAGCCAACTTTGCTTTTTCGTTGGCAAGCTTCATTTCGTCGCGGTTACGAAGCGCATTATTCAATAACGTGTCGGGCATTAAAACCGGCACAACAACTTTTAAATCGCGCTTCACCAAATGATCGCTCGTTTCTGGTTTCCCGAGCAACGAATTCAGCTGAGCAATCTGCACCAGTCGGGCTGTTTCAATGTCTGTTTTTTGGTTTTCGATTGCCGAAATTCTTACTTGTGTGGTTAAAATCTCGTATTGCGTAGCCGACCCTGTTTGTTGTTTCTTTTTAATGTACGACAAATGTTCGTTAAGTGTCTTTAGCTGCTCGTCCTTTATTTTCAGCGCTTCCTGAAGATAAACCAGCGTATAGTAGTTGGCAATCACAGCCTGCGAAAGCTTCTGCTTCACCTGCTCAACCGTTTGACGCGAAAGCTCTTTGCCCTGCTTTTCCAGCGAAATACTTTTTTCTTTCTTCCCGAAGTCGAAAACGGTTTGATTTACATTGAATCCGGCAGAATAATTATCGTGCGGAACGAAGCTAAAACTGCCAAATTCAGGTATGGTTACCGAAGAAATCGGGCCAATGCGAGTGTACGACGAAGTGAAATCGACATTCGGTTTATAAAACGATTCTGCAACTCCAATCTTAGCGTCGGCAACATTCAGGTCTTCCTGCGCCTTTTTTACCGCCGGATGCGTTTGAACCACTTCATTGATAATACCAGTCAACGTAAGCGAGTCGGCTGGAAGAGTTTGACTGTTTGCTGTTCCGAAAATCAACACTCCAGCGATGGAAAGTATGCTCCGGAAATATCTGTTTATTTTTTGAATCATTGAATTAAGATTTTACTTTCGATTTCTTACTTTTTGACCGCATAATAATTACCGGAATTATACTAATCATAGTGATAATAGCGGCAACCCAAAAATCGTCGTCAATACCGGCGATATAAGCTTGTTTCGAAACGTGCTGAACAATCATGTATTTTGCCTGCTGTGTGGCTGTTGCCATGTTGCTGCCAACACTTTGCTGGGCAAAATGCGCCAGGTTTGTTGCAACATTTTTAAATTCCTGAGATCCGGTCTGAATGGCCGCCCCAAAGGTTTGCATGTGGAAATTTACCCTGGTTGTGAGCATTGTTGTAAACATTGCCACACCCAAACTACCGCCTACCTGACGAACAGTGTTGGTAATTCCTGAAGCCTGGGCCATGTGTTCGCGGGGCATGGTAAGCAACATCAGGTTACTCAGCGGCGTGAATATGATACCCATTGCAAATCCGCGCAGGTAAAGCGACAGCATCACAAAATTGTGCTCGGTTAAGTACGAAAGCTTCGAATTCAGGATAAAACTAAGGCCCAAAACACCAACACCTACAATCATAGGAATCTTAGGGTTAATTTTATCCGACACCTTCCCCGCAATTGGCGACATCATTCCTTGAATAATACCTACCGGAAGAAATACGGCTCCCGCTTGAACAGCAGTATAACCCATCGAGTTTTGCAGGTAAAGTGGCAAAAGGAAAGTACTTCCAAACATACCAATAGTGAAAATAAGCATCACCAGGTTTCCCATTCCGAAGTTGTAGTCGCCCAATAACCGCAAATTAATTAACGGGTGCTGAGTAGTTAACTCGTGCGTTATGAAAACCGCCAGTGCCAGCAGCGAAATGCCGAAACAAAACAAAATATATGGGGCATGCCATCCGGCAGTATTGGTTGTTGCACTTCCTTCGGATAAAGCATAAAGCAAAACCGGAAGGAAAATTACGACAGAAATAAACCCGACAAGGTCGAATTTTCCTACACTTTTGTTGACATATTCCTTCTGAATAACAATGGTAAAAACCATGGCAGCAATACCAAACGGAATATTCACGTCGAAAATAAGCTGCCAGCTAAAATTATCAACCAGGTATCCACCAATCAGCGGGCCAAATGACACAGAAGCTGCCGCGGCAATGGCCCAGAAACCAAGCGCCATTCCCCGCTGCTGCGGAGGAAACTCCCTGGTTATAATGGCCATACCCAATGGCTGGATTGTTCCGGCACCAAGCCCCTGAACAATACGTGAAATGATTAAGGTATTTTCGTCGTTCGATAACCCGCAAAGCAACGATCCCAGCGTGAACATGAACAGTCCCATAAAATAAAGCCGCTTGTAGCCAAATTTGTCGGCCAGCCATCCTGATGTTGGAAGCATCACCGCCATCGATAACATATAAGCAGTGATAACCCATTCTATTTTATCAATTCCAACACCGAATGAAGCCATAATTTTAGGTAGCCCCACGTTCACAATCGTACTGTCTAAAACTGCCATAAAAGTTCCGAGCATGATGTTCCCGAGGACAAACCACCTGTAGCTGTCGCTCTGCGGATGATAGCCCGAACTTCGGCTACGCAGTTTTTTACGCAGTAAATGTGACGGTGTAATGCGTCGTTTCATTAGCGAATAATTTTAACAATAGCCGACATCCCCGACAATATCCGGTAGTCTTCAAGTTTCTTGCCTTCAGCCACGCCATCAATCGAAACTTTCAATTGCACGCGTTGCGTCACTTTGGTAAAGTTTCCTGAAGCATTGCCTGCCGGAATCAAAGAAAACTGTCCGGCTGTATTTGAACCGAGAGTCATAATTTTTCCGGTAAAAGTTGTACCCGGATAAGTATCAAGTGTAAAAATCACGGATTGACCCACGTGCAAATTCTCAAGTTTTGTTTCTTCGAGGAAAACACTTATCCACAACTTGTTGTCGTTGACAATTGTAAAAATTGACTGCCCGGGCTGTGCAATATCGCCTGGCATAAGCCAACGTTTACCGATTATACCATCACTTGGTGCATAAAGCTTTGTATTACTGAGCTGAGTATTGATAAGATTAATTTGAGCGTCGGAATTTTCAACCTGTGCTTCGGCACTTTTAATTTGTGCCGCTGAAACTTTAGCCATCGACTTTGCTGCATCGAGTTGAGCCTGCGCCGTTTCCAATGCTTTCTTTGTATGCTCGAACTGCTCTTTGGTAATTACATCGCCCGAAAACTGAGCCTTTGCACGGTCGAAATCTTCCTGAGCTTTTGCCAGCGAGATTTCCAGTACTTTAATGTTTTTCAAGTCATACTGGTACTTGGCCTGGGCCTGCCCAACCGAAGTTTCAGCCAATAATTTAGAGCTTGTAACCTGATTTTTCTGCGCCAGCATATCGGTGCTGTCTAAAACTGCAACCAACTGCCCTTGTTTTACCACCGCGCCCTCATCAACAAACAACTGGCTTATACGGCCAAGAATCTTTGGTGACACCGCAACATAATCCGACTCAACTTTCGCGTCGTCGGTTTTAATGTACTTTGTATAATCGATGTACCAATACACACCTCCAACAAGAACCAATATAATCACCACAATCAGTGGAATATACACTTTCCCGTTCTTTTCTTTTTTAACCTGTTTGTTTTCCATAATTTTTTCTTTAACCTGTTTTCTAAATATTTTTTATTCTTTCGACAAAATGGATATCAACATATCTTTAACCTGTTGAGAAGCAACCGCCAGTGTTTCCTGTTCTTCCTCCGACAGGTTTAAAAGTTTAATTTTCATATTCTCTGCCAGCGTCGCTTTTATTTCAAGAAACGCATCAAGCCCTTTTTCTGTAAGCAAAATATTGATAATACGCCTGTCGTTCGGATCGTTCTGCCGTTCAACAAAGCCTTCTTCAATCAATTTATCAACAATAACCGTAACATGTGGCTTGGGCATAGCGAGGCATTTACCAATGTCCGACATCGACATCACGCCATTTCTTTTCAAACTACCCATTACAAACATTCCGCCTGGTGTTACCGACGACTGATGTTTTATTGGTCTCGAAATCGTTTTGTACAACAGTGGATATACCGAAATGATGTTCTCTGCGATAGAGTCAACTTTTAATTTACTCATCTTAACTGTTCAGTTTTTATAATGGTTACAAAAATATAACTATTATAGTTTCTGAAATAAAGGGCATTAACATGAATGAAAAAACTACCAAAAATCTAACTTTTGCTTTACATTGAACTCAAAAATCAGCCAGAAACCCGCATTTTATTGCTAAACTTGACCGAATTTAATGTCCGAACTATGAGACGAATTTGCCCATCAATTATTTTACTGCTGTTCATGTTTTCATGTGCTGTTCCTACAAAAAAGAACAACATCCCGTTAGCTCAGACGATTTCAAAAACAGAAACGCTCGACAAAGGCGACGTTGATTTTAGCAATTGGTTTCAGGACAAAACCATGCGGCTTGATTTGTATCACACCGGAACTGCCAGCGAAGAAACTTTCGCTGTGGACAAAGCTTTGTCCGATGGAATCTGGAGTGGCAGTCGCAAAATTCTCATCGACAAACTGGAACTTGGCCCCTACTTTTTCGAAGTAATTGATAAAGAAACGAAAACGTTACTTTATTCACGGGGATTCGCCTCTATTTTCGGCGAGTGGCAATCTACTCCTGAAGCGGCCAAGGTGAAGGGCACATTTCATGAATCGCTTCGGTTTCCATGGCCTCAAAAGCCGGTAACGGTTGTTGTGAAAAAAAGAAACGCTGAAAATAAATTTGCTGAAATCTGGAACACGGATATTGATCCGGCAAATCGTCAAGTCATTCCGGTTGACCGTCCGCATAACGAAAAAATTGACATTGTTGCTGAAAACGGCCCGGCCAGCGAAAAACTGGATATTGTGATTTTAGGCGATGGTTATTCAATTTCAGAAATGGAAAAATTCAGGAACGACGTCAAACGTTTGTCGGGTGCGTTGCTGAATACAGAGCCATTTAAATCGCAAAGTAAGAACATTAATATCCGCGCGGTGGAAACTCCGGCATTGCAATCAGGCGTGAATAAGCCGCACCACGGCATTTTCAAACGTTCGCCCCTCTCGGTTAGCTACAGTACTTTCGATTCGGAACGCTACGCCTTGACCTTCGATAACAAAACAGTGCGCGATGTTGCCTCTGCGGTGCCTTATGATTTCATGGTAATCCTGATCAACGAACGAACTTATGGTGGCGGCGGAATCTATAACTTATACACAACAGTTGCAGCCGACAATAAATTTTCAGAATACATTATGGTACACGAAATGGGGCATCACATGGCGGCCCTTGCCGACGAATATTATACTTCAGCCGTGGCTTACGAAGTTCCAAAAATCACAGTTGAACCCTGGGAAACCAATGTCACCGCCCTATTCGATAAGCAAAACCTGAAATGGAAAGACCTGGTTGATAAAGATACACCTGTACCAACGCCCTGGGAAAAGAAGGTGTTTGATGACTTTGGTTATGCAATTCAGAAACAGCGCGACAGCATTCGCGCCAATCATTTGCCCGAAACGGTGATGGAAGATCTTTTCGTTCGCCAGATGAACAAGGAAAACGAATTTTTCTCGACGGAAAAATTTAAAGATAAAGTTGGCGCTTTTGAAGGTGCAAACTACAATCAGACAGGCATGTACCGGCCTCAACTGGATTGCATCATGTACTCCCGCCACAATGTATTTTGTAAGGTTTGTCAGCGAAGTATTAATAATGTCATTCAGCAATATTCCAGATAAAACAAATAAATTTAGGGCAAAAACATTATCTTTAATTGTTAAACAGTAAAGAGATTAACTATGAATATCAAAGAGCAACCGCTTTATTTTCAGGTCACAGTTAAACTATTGCTTGCCGGATTAATTATCGCTTTTCTGGTTTTAGCACAAAACATATTGATTCCGCTCACTATTTCGGTGTTTTTCACCTTTTTGCTGATGCCGGTCTCAAAAAAACTTGAAGACTGGAGATTCCCCAAATCACTTGCGATACTCATCAGCATTATCGGTGCTTTTTTAATTGTTGCGGTAATGTTCTATTTCTTTATTGATCAGGTGTTGAGTTTTGTGAACGACTGGCCAACAATAGAAAAAACGCTCGACACCAAGTGGGAAAGTCTTCAGGCATTTGTTACAGATACCTTCCACATCAGCCGGATAGAACAAAAAGCATGGCTTACCACTAAAATTAAAGAAAACGCCAGCACCGGAGGTGTCTTAATTTTAGGCTTCTTCTCGGCAACTACATCATTTTTAGCTAGCTTAGCTTTAATCCCGATTTATGTCTTTTTCCTTACTTTATATCTGGATAAGTTCAAGGAATTCATAAAGCTGGTAACAAAGGACGATAAAAATGAACATGTTTTAATGATTGCCGGAAAGGTGTCAAAAGTATCTCAGAAATATGTCATGGGTATTTTTCTGGATGTGCTCATCTTATCAGTACTAAACTCAACCGGATTCCTCATTATTGGCCTTCCACATGCCGTTTTGTTTGGTGTACTGGCTTCAGTGCTAAATATTATTCCATATATAGGAGTGCTAATCGGCAGTTTGCTCCCAATTTTAATGGCACTGATAACAAAAGATTCGATGAGTTATGCCATAGCAGCCGGGGCCATTTGTGTGGTTGTTCAATTTCTCGACAACAACTTCATTACGCCATATGTAGTCGGAGGCAGTGTGAGTGTCAATCCACTAACAGCGACAATTATGCTGATAGTAAGCTCTATGATTTGGGGTGTTTCGGGAATGGTGCTTTGTTTACCACTAACCGGAATGGCAAAAGTAGTATGCGACCACATCGATTCGCTAAAACCTTATGGCTACCTGCTGGGCGAAGAAGTCTCATTAAATCAGAAAGTTGAAAAGCAGGATAAATTCATAAAAAAACTGCTTCATTACAACGGCAAAAATCCAGGAGGACCTGGCTCCGTTAATAAACATTAACTATTTACAAACAATAAAATTCCTCGCAGATTTGTTAGGTTTTAAAAGCGTTTTTCATTAAATTGCGTTAAACGAAAAATGTTAAGGATTCTTTCAGAATCCTGCATAAATAATGTCATAAACAATTAAAATTCAAAACTATGAGTTCAGGAAAAGTTTTATTGGGCGTTCTGGCAGGCGTTGCCGCTGGTGCTCTGATCGGAATTTTGTTTGCTCCCGACAAAGGTTCGGAAACCCGCCGTAAAATCGTTGAAAAAGGCGAAGACTATGTTGATGGCCTCAAAGAAAAAGTAGGCGGTTTGATTGATGAACTCGGAAAAAAAGTTGACAGTGTAAAGTCGAAAGTTGAAGAAACACAAGCACCAACAGCTTAACATTTATCCTGATTAAATTTCAGCGAAATGGAAGAACAAACGAGTTCGATTGAATCGTTAATTGAAAAAGGAGAACAATACGGCAAAACAACGATTGAATTGCTGAAACTAAAGACACTCGACAAATCTGCCGATGTGGCATCAAATCTGGTTTCGTGGTTAATCGTTTTGATTTTTGCCATATTGTTCTTCCTTATTTTAAATATTGGGGTTGCCCTTTGGTTAGGTGGGCTCATGGGTAAATCGTATTATGGATTCTTTGCTGTATCAGGTTTCTATGGATTTCTGGCCCTGATATTTGGCATTTTCCGCAAGCAACTGATTAAAGAGCCGCTCAACAATTCAATTATCGAACAAGTACTCGACGAAAAGCCATGACACAACCAACCGCCAAAGAAAAATTACGCGATTCGATCAAGCAGCTCGAAATACAGCAGGCTCGTGAAGGCGAAGAACTGAAAGCGCAGTTTAAAGCCACCTACGAAAGCCTGAAACTGGTTAATTTGGTTAAGAGTTCGCTAAAGGAAGTCACTGAATCGGTCGAAATCAAAAATTCGTTGTTCGAATCTATTATTTCTGTGGTTTCCGGTTATGTTTCGCGAAAACTGATGGTCAGTAAAAAAAGCAATCCATTTGCCAAAATTGTAGCGCTTGTAGTGCAAATGGGGGTAACCAAACTCGTTGCCAATAATGCCGAAGTAATTCGCATGTATGTCACTGAACTAATTGAAAAATTCCTGCACCCCAAAGAAGAAGCACCTGATGCTGAGGTTTAAATCTCACCATGGATTGCATTGACTAATTCTATTTTTCTGCAAATCTCAATTTATAAAGCTAAAAAATATCGCTTGCGATATAATATTAAATTTTTATATTTGTATCGCTTACGATATATTCAGAAACGATACAATTTTAAAAATGGGAACAATGTTTTATGATTTTAAAGCCAAAAGCCTTCAAGGTAAGGAAATTGAAATGGATACGTTCAAAGGAAAAACAGTTTTAGTGGTCAACACCGCTAGCAAATGTGGATTAACACCTCAGTTTGAAGGATTGGAAAAACTTTATCAGAAGTATAAAGACAACGATTTTGTGATTTTGGGGTTTCCGTGCAACCAGTTTGCCAATCAGGAACCCGGCGACGAAAAATCAATTTCAGAAGGCTGCCTGATTAATTATGGCGTCAGTTTCCCGATGTTTTCAAAAATTGATGTAAACGGCCCCAATACTCATCCCATCTATAAATATTTGAAAACCGAATTGAAGGGAACTTTTGGAAATAACATCAAGTGGAATTTCACTAAATTCCTGATTGACAAAAACGGAAAGCCTTTAAAGAGATTTGCACCAATAACCAAACCTGAAAAAATTGACAACTATTTATCGAAATTATTACCTTCATAATTCAGTGAATAAATAATAATTTTGACTAGTGTTGAAAATAAAAGAAAATGGAATACGAACAGTTAAAGCTAAAAAACCAACTTTGTTTTCCTGTTTATGCGGCTTCAAGGCTTATTATCAGGGAGTATCAGCCTTTTCTTGATAAATTGGGAATAACCTATCCACAATATCTGGTTTTGATGGTTTTGTGGGAAACTGATGAAATTACGGTTAATGAAATAGCTAAAAAATTGATTTTAAACACCAATACTGTGACTCCATTGCTCAAACGCATGGAGTCACTTGATATTGTTACCCGCGAACGTTCAAGTTCGGACGAACGAAAAGTAGTGATTCGCTTAACCGAAAAAGGAAAAGAAATGCGCGAAGCAGCTTGCCTCATTCCCCAGCAACTGGTCGAAAAAATAAATGCGAATTCGCTTGATATAAACCGGTTAATCGAGTTAAAAAATTCGCTGACTATTTTGATTGATGCGCTAAACAAAGAATAAAACCTTCGTCGCCCGTATTTACGATTCGTCGCGCTCAAACTACGACTCGGTCTTTTTTATTTTAATAGCCCGTTAGGCTGATCTTACTTTGGCTTAGAATTAAACTCAAAGCCATGAGATCAATTATTTCAATCATCCTTCTTTTCCTGAGCAGTGCTAGCCTTTTTGCACAGGTTCAGCTAACAGGAAAAGTAACCGACACTAAAAATAATCCACTTCCTGGAGCCAACGTATTTATCCAAAATAGTTACGACGGCGCCACCACCGACAGTCTCGGAAATTTTAGCTTCAAAACAAGTCTGAAAGGCATTCAAGATCTTTCAGCCAGTTTTATTGGTTACAAACCCTTTAACCAAAAGGTAGATTTGGAGGCCGCGAAAACAATTTCAATAAACATTCACCTTGAGGAATCGGAAGATCAGCTCGACGAAGTGGTGGTTAACGCCGGAACTTTCGAAGCCAGCGATGAAAAGAAAGCGGTTGTACTTCGTGTATTCGACATTGCCACCACACCCAGCGCACAAGGCGATATTTTTGGCGCGTTTGGTACCTTGCCTGGTGTGCAAAAAGTGGGCGAAGATGGCCGTGTTTTCGTTCGTGGCGGCGAAGGCTACGAGACTAAGACCTTCATGGATGGCATGCTGGTTTCTTCGCCCTACACCTCGAAAATGCCCGACATGCCTACCCGAGGGCGCTTCTCTCCTCTCCTTTTCAGCGGAACATTATTCAGCACCGGCGCCTATTCAGCCGAATACGGACAAGCACTTTCGTCGATTGTTGACATGAAAACCAATTCGATAGAAACTGAAGAAAAATCGAGCATATCGGTGATGACTGTCGGACTAATGGGCTCGACAACCCAATGCGGCAAAAATTCATCCTTGTCGTTGAGCGGCGATTTACTGAGTTCGGCCTTATCAAATAAAATCAATAAGCAGCAAGTCGACTGGATTAAAGCGCCACTGACAGCCGATGCCACTGTTATGTTCCGCCAGAAAACCGGAAAAACCGGCATGTACAAACTATTCGGAACATTCAATACCACTTCGAGCGAAATGCTTTATCCAAACATACAGGCCGACGCCATTCAGGATTTGACCTTGGGCAGCAGCAATATTTACCTGAACAATACCTACAACAGCGCATTGGGCGAAAAATGGATGCTTAAATCGGGACTAGCCTGGAACTACGATCACCAAAACATGAAAATTGATAATGACCGGATTACAACTGACCAGAAAATGGTTCAGGCCAAAATCGGGTTCAGCTATTTCATGAACGAGCAAACCGAGCTGAAATTTGGGAGCGATTGGGTGAATTTTTCGTACGAGCAGAAAATTGACATGAACGGAAATTACCGCTTGCCTTTTTCAAACAACGAGCTTTCAGGTTTTGCCGAAATGGAATACAAACCATCTCGCAAACTGGCCACCCGCATCGGATTGAGAGCTGAAAACAGTTCGCTTTTGAATGAAACAACAATTGTTCCGCGCTTTTCAGGAGCCTACAAAACCGGGAAACACAGCCAGGTTTCGCTGGCTTGTGGCGAATTTTATCAAAATCCGGAGAACGATTACCTGAAATTTGCCCCTCAGCTTAAACCTGAGAAAGCCAGTCATGCCGTGATGACCTGGCAATACCAAACTGAAAAACAAACATTTCGGGTGGAAGGCTACCTAAAAAAATACGATCAACTAGTGAAGTACACGGCACCTTTGGCAACTAATCAGCTGGACTATTCAAATTCGGGCAGCGGCAAAGCTCGCGGAATTGACGTTTTCTGGCGCGACAAACAATCGTTAAAAAATACCGACTACTGGATTTCATATTCGTGGATAGATGCCGAACGCAATTACAAGGATTACAGCGAAATGGCTGTTCCATCCTTTGTTTCAGAGCATAACCTTTCGCTGGTTTTTAAACGATTTCTTCCGGCTCTGAATACTTACGCCTCGGCAACTTACTCGTTTGCCAGCAGCCGTCCCTACCACGATCCAAACTTTTCAGGATTTATGAATGCACAAACCAAAGCCTACAATGATATTAGTCTGAGTTTGACTTACATGCTCAATTTCTTTGGGAAACAAGCTGCACTGCACCTGATGCTGAACAACCTTGCCGG
>DAOPZV010000121.1:0-11655 GCA_035353575.1 Prolixibacteraceae bacterium
ACGGGAGCAATAAAACTTTACCGAATGCAACGGGTTGGATTATTTTTCTACCTCAGCGCACAAATCTTCATTCTTTTTATACCCGTTTTATGGCTGGGAAACCAGGCTTTCTCATCGACCAACGCCATTTTTACAGCAACTTTCGCTGGAATATACCTTTATTTCTTCAGGATAACGAATTAGTTTGCAGCTTTTTATTCGAACGACAAATCGGCCAAGGTGTCGCGATATGCAGAAAAAACCCTCGCCCGTGAGATGAATCCAACGTATTTTCCGTCGTCAATTACAGCCAGGTTGTATCGGCCGCATGATTTAAACTTTTGAATAATCACCTCGATCGAATCGTTTGGAGAGATAAAAAATTCGGGCATATACATAAGCTCCTCTACCGTAATTTTATCATATAGTTCCTGCTCGAACATGATGTTCCGGATATCGTTCATTTTAATCATTCCTTTCAGGTCGCCTTCATCGTCAACCACAGGAAATAAATCTCGTTTCGAGCGAGCGATGTAATATATAAGTTCTCCTAAAGTCAATTCAGGCTTCAGTATCTCAAAATCAGTCTCAATCAACTCTTTCGTATCCATGTAATGCATTGTTGCCTTGTCCTTATCATGGGTTACCAATTCACCAGACTGGGCTAAACGCTTTGTGTAAATTGAATGAGGCTCAAGTCTCATAATGGTCACATAAGCAACTGTTGCAGATATAATTAATGGAATTAATAGCTGATAGCCACCTGTAATTTCAGCAATAAGGAAAATACCCAATAAGGGGGCGTGCATAACACCGGTCATCAGAGCACCCATTCCGGCCAAAGCAAAATTGGCGTGAGGCAAATGAAGCCCGAAAAAAGTGTTCAAAGAAAGCGACAAAATGTAGCCTCCAACAGCGCCCACAAACAAGGTTGGTGCAAAAATACCACCAACTCCCCCACTAGCTGTAGTAACCGACATTGCAACAACTTTAACAACCAATATCATTACGAGAATGAGAAGTAAAACGTACGGATCGGATTTAAAATCAAAAAAAACCGAGTTGTTCAACAAATCAGGCCCGTCTCCCACAAATATCTTGTTAATCGACTCATAACCTTCACCCCACAACGAAGGAAAAAAGAAAATCATTAGACCAAGCGAAAATCCACCTACCAAAAGTTTTACGTAGCTGTTCTTTATTTTTTTGACAAGGCTTTCCACTCGCATCCCCATTCTGGTAAAATATAGCGAAATAAAACCCGCTAAAACGCCAAGCAAAATATAATATGGCAGGTTATCTGCATTGAACTGGTTACTCAGCGCAAAGTGAAATAGTACCGTATCTCCCATAAAAAAGTAAGCCAAAGTAGCAGCTGTTATTCCTGAAATTAATAAAGGAATGAGCGAAGCCATCGTCAAATCGAGCATTAAAACTTCAAGGGTAAACATTATTCCGGCAATCGGAGCCTTGAAGATTCCTGCAATGGCACCAGTAGCGCCACACCCTACTAACAGCCTCAGTTGGTTTTGCTTCAGCCCGAATAACGTGGCAACATTCGACCCAATAGCAGCTCCAGTGTAAACAATTGGAGACTCGGCTCCAACCGACCCTCCAAACCCGATGGTGAATCCGCTGGTAACCATCGACGAAAACATGTTGTGTGCTTTTATAATTCCCGTTTTTTTCGAAATCAGCAACAATATCTTTGAGACCCCGTGACTAATGTCATCTTTAATCAGGTATTTTACGATTAGCACACTAATCAAAATACCAATCATCGGATAGGCCAGGTAAAAATAACTTTCAGATGAAATTTTAAAATTGCTGGTCAGAAAATGACCTACATAATGCACAAAATTTTTGAGCATAAAAGCTGCTGTACCACTGAGTAATCCTACCAGCAGGCTCAAAATATAAATCTTATTTTTCTCGTTTATTCTCGAGAAGTAAAGCAGAATTCTGTTAATAAAAATCACTATTGACCTTTCTTTTTAAAGATTTCTTTCATTGATTGCCAGAACGGTTTCTTCTCCTTTTCCGGCTCTTTCTTAGCATTTTCTCCCGTTTGGTCGTTGTCATCTGTTCTATCTTGCTTTGCAGAAGCTTTTTGAGCATTGCCGCTTTTCCCAAAAAGATTTTTCAGGAAACTTTTCACTGAAGAATCGAGCACGTCGCGATACGGAGGTTCATTTAACAACGCCATATTTTCTTCGGATGGCAGCTCAAAACCACTTTGCCTCATGCTTTGAAACTTGCCCTTTCGCAAAATCTGGCTATAAAATTCACCGACTATTGGTAAGGCTGTTTTTCCACCTGCGCCTTCGCCCAACGACCTGAAATGGATGGAAGGATCCTCTCCTCCAACCCAAGCTCCGGCAACCAATCGTGGCGTCATTCCAATAAACCAGCCATCAGCCTGATCCTGAGTCGTTCCTGTTTTTCCAGCGAAATCGCAATCAATTCCCCAGGTTGTTCGAATAGCATTTCCGGTTCCTTCATTAACAACCGACTTCAACATCTGCGTTAAAATTCGGCAGTTTTCGGGAGAAGCAACAGAATCGCGCGGCTGAACATTTTGAAATTTCTCCAGCATTTGGCTGCCGTTCGATTCAATCGATTTCAGATAATATGGCTTAATTCGCTGTCCTCCGTTGATGAATGTCGCGTAAGCACAAACCATCTCCTGTAACGAAATTGACGCAGTACCCAATGCCAGAGACGGATATGGAGGCAAGTCTGAATCGATTCCCATTCGTTTGGCCAGCTCAACAACATTTGATATACCGGCTTTCATCAGCACTTCAACGGCAATGGTATTGATCGATTTTGCAAGAGCACCTTCCATCGAATAGTAGCCGGTGTATTCGTCGTGCGAATTTTCTGGCGACCAGTTATCGTATTCTTCATACACTTTTCGCTCGTTAGCAAAATAGGTATCAGGAGAAACTCCGGCCTCAAGAGCGCCCAGGTAAACAATTGGTTTGAATGTTGAACCAACCTGGCGTTTGGCAGTTGTATGATCGTATTTAAAGTAACGAAAATCGTTGCCACCAATGTATGCCTTCAGCTCTCCTGAAAACGGGTCAATTGCCATGAAACCTGTGTTCAGGATTTTCAGGTAATATTTAATTGAATCCATTGGCGACATTTCAACCTGATTTTTTCCATCCCAGGTAAATAGCGTAGTCGAAATTGGAGTATTGAATGTTTGCTTGATTTCATCTTCCGAAACGCCTGCCTTTTTCATCGAACGATAACGATCTGAGCGTTTCATTGCACGGTAAATAACCGACTGATCGTTTCCCCACGGATTTTTTGCGCCCCAGATTCCGTTGAAGGTATTCTGTAAATTTTTCATTTGATCGGCAACTGCATTTTCGGCGGCAATCTGCATATCAAAATCAATTGTTGTCCTGATTTTCAATCCGTCGGTGAACAAATTGTATGGTTTTCCATCATCTTTCTGGTGATTCTCGCACCAGTCCTGCAAAAATGGCCTCAGCTTTTCAATCAGGTAAGGCGCAGGCCCCTCGGTATAGGTAATCAAATTATATGTCAGTCCAAGCGGCTCCGCTTTATACGCTTTGGCCTCGGCTTCGGTGATGTAGTCGTACTTAGCCATCTGATCAATCACTACATTTCTCCGATCAAGCGAACGCTCCGGGTTCTTTCGCGGATTGTAACTATTATTAGCTTTAAGCATTCCAACGAGAGTAGCAGCTTCTGTAACCTTCAGTTTGGCCGGTGCCTTATTGAAAAAACGTTCGGAAGCCACACCAATTCCAAATGTATTTTCGGCAAAAGGAACAGTATTTAGATACAAAGTCAGGATTTCCTCCTTAGTGTACAACTTTTCAAGCCTGTAAGCTATAATCGATTCGCGCAGTTTGTTGATAGGCATTGTCAGCGGACCAAATGACTTTCGAGGATACAGGTTTTTTGCAATTTGCTGGCTCAGTGTACTCCCACCACCAGCACTTCTGTCCTGCAAAAGGAGCGACTTCATGAAAACACGAAGCAGCGCTACTTCGTCAATTCCACGGTGTTTGTAAAAACGCGAATCCTCAGTTGCAATCAACGCATTGATAACGTTAGGCGAAATCTTATCAAAACTTACATTACTGCGGTTTTCAATATAATATCGACCGAGCAACCGGCCGTCATTTGCATAAACTTCTGTTGATACGGGATTTTTTATTTTCTGAAGCTCCTGTGTCCCGGGAACTGGCCCGGTAAACCCTGCGTAAACAATTAAAAACAGAAGGAAACCTAACAGCAAACCTGCAATTCCAAGCTTCAGGAAAAAGAAAAGAATACGCCTGCCAGTACTGCCTTTTCCACTGCTTTTTTTCCCCGATGATTTAGTTTTAGTTGAAGATATCGATGATTTTCTTTTCATTTTTTTGTGCGAATGTTAGGGCCGACGGCCTACAACAAACTTAACTGAAAAAATCCAAACTTATTATGAACCAATTCAAATAGACTGCCACTCAACAATCTTAAAAGCATTATTCCAACTAAAGTTTGGGTTTCAGGCGAGTTTAAGCGTGCAAAAATACACCAAACCATTCGGATTATAAATTTAAAGAAGAAAAGTTAAACTAAATTTCAACTTTATTGGTTTTATTCCAAAACAATATTCAGCTTTAACCTTATGAAGATTGCAATTAGTGGGTCAAACGGATACATTGCCGGAAATCTGATAAAATCATTTGAAAATCATGATATTGAAGTCATAAAAATTGGCCGGCAAAGTCTAAGAGATAGAGATAAACTTGCAGAAATATTGTCTGGTACTTTTTGTGTAATAAATTTAGCCGGCGCTCCCATTTTACAACGATGGACCGCAGCCAACAAAGAGATCATCCGCAGTAGCCGAACCGAATCAACCAGTAATATCACCCAAGCCATCAACAAACTCTCTCCAGAGAATCGCCCCAGATTATTCATTTCTGCCTCGGCAATTGGTATTTACTCGGCAAATGCAACCCACACCGAAGAAAGCACTTCTTTTGCGCAGGATTTTGTTGGAAGCGTTGTAAAAGATTGGGAGAATGCTTCTGCAAATTTATCAACAGACGTGCGAAAGGTAATTTTCAGGATAGGAATTGTTATCGGGAAGGAATCAAAAACCATACAAAACCTGCTACCCGTTTTCAAAATGGGGCTTGGTGGCAAGGTTTCTTCCGGGCGCCAATTCTTCCCTTTTATCCATATAAGCGATGTTACAAATGCATTTCTATGGGCAATCAACACACCTGGCGCAATCGGAATTTATAACCTCGTTGCTCCTGAAAATATCAACAATAAAACCTTTTCCCAAGCTTTAGCCGACGCATTACACCGCCCAATGATTTTTACAGTTCCTTCCTTTGTCCTGAAAATTGCTCTGGGTAATGCATCGAACCTACTTTTATCAAGCCCGCAAGCATTTCCCAAACGACTCATCGACGAGGGTTTTAAATTTTCATATCCATATATAAAGTCAGCATTGGAAGAAATTACAATGTTACGAGAAACACTTTAAAAAACGAATTTCGGGCTTTCCCTAATGCAGACATATAGATGCTCATAAAAGATATTGAATAACATCTAATGTTCTGATTTCTAATGACAAAAATTACACAAATTATTGAAATGGTTTCTTTAATTTTAAGAAAACTATCAAAAAACCTTTTCAATAATGAACCAATTACTCGTGGAATACCAGGATTGTAAAGGGAATCAAGTTTCAGAAGATGAACTTTACGAACGTTTGTCGATTATCGTAAAATCGCAGCGAACTGTCCCCGGAGCTCTAATTCCAGTACTTCAAACCGCCCAGAATCTGTTTGGTTACTTACCTGAAAAAGCTTTGCGAATGATCAGCAAAGAACTAAAACTGCCATACAGCGAAGTTGCTGGTGTTGTTGGCTTCTACTCCTACTTTTCGACCACTCCCAAAGGAAAACATACCATCAGGGTGTGTCTGGGTACGGCCTGTTATGTGCGAGGTGGTCAAGACGTTCTGAAAGCGATGAGCAAAGAGCTGGAAATAAGCGTTGGAGGCACGACGAAAGACCGTAAGTTTTCGCTCGAAGTTGGACGGTGCTTCGGGGCCTGTGGTCTGGCACCTGTTGTAATGGTTGACGACGAAACTTATCAGCGGGTAAGCCCTTCAAAAATAACTGATATCCTGAACAGCTTCGAGTAAGCTCTTCTGTTCTTCAGCCTACATTAAATAAAAATCAACGACTTTCGAAAACCAAATTTCTATGCAAAAACTAGATACTCCTGAGAAATTTGACCATTTCTTTCAGGAAATTTCAAAGAAAAATACCGAAGAATACTCATGCCACGACGAGATTATTCAAATATGTGTTGGCGGAGGCTGCATTGCCTGTGGCTCGACAAAACTTAGGAATGAGTTCGAACGAAAACTGCAAGAGAAGAACCTGCAAAATAAATACTTGATTAAAGGTACTGGTTGTCTCGGGCCATGTTCAAAAGGACCAGTTGTTCTTTTCCGGAAATCAAACGTTTTCTACGAAAACGTTCAGGTTTCTGATGTTGACGAACTAATCGACAGCCATTTAATCAAGGGAACAGTTGTTGAACGGCTGCTGCATTACAGCGACGACGATGCTCGACCGGTACCACATATTCAGGATATAAAGCTATTCAAGCATCAGAAAAAGATTGTGCTTCGCCGTTGTGGCAATATAAATCCTGAAAGCATAGACGATTATATTGCCTCAGGTGGTTATACATCAGTGAGGAAAGCCCTCGTTGAAATGAATCCTGAAATAATTATCGAAGAAATGAAAACTTCAGGATTACGCGGACGCGGCGGTGCGGGCTTCCCGACTTTTATGAAATGGAGCCTCGCGAAAAAAGAAAATGCCGATCAGAAATATTTGCTTTGCAACGCCGACGAAGGCGATCCCGGCGCCTTTATGGATCGCAGCATCCTGGAAGGCGACCCACATAGTGTTATCGAAGGAATGATTATCGGAGCCTTTACAATCGGCGCCTCGAAAGGATTTGTGTACGTGAGAGCCGAATATCCGCTTGCCGTTGAACGCCTGAATAAAGCAATTAACAATGCCCGTGAAATGGGGCTCCTGGGACAAAATATTCTGAATTCAGGATTCAGCTTCGACCTCCAAATAAGAATGGGCTCCGGAGCTTTTGTTTGCGGTGAGGAAACTGCCTTGATGGCATCTATTGAAGGGAAACGCGGAGAACCGCGTCCTCGGCCTCCATTCCCGACAACCGCCGGTTTGTGGGGAAAGCCTTCTGTTTTAAATAATGTGGAGACTTTTGCCAACGTTAGTACCATCATTGAAAAAGGCGGCGAATGGTTTGCTCAATTTGGAACTGGCAAAAGCAAGGGAACAAAAATATTTGCGCTCACGGGTGCTATTCGGAATTCAGGGCTTTACGAGGTTCCGGTAGGTACCTCTCTGGGCGATTTGATTTACGACATTGGCGGAGGAACAAGCAGCGGAAAACCTTTTAAAGCAGCGCAGATTGGCGGTCCTTCCGGAGGATGCATTCCGAAACAACATTTAAATGTTTCGCTCGACTATGAATCGCTTAACGAATTGGGGGCAATCATGGGTTCCGGAGGTTTGGTTGTGATGGACGAAGACTCGTGCATGGTTGACGTTGCCAAATTTTTCCTCGACTTTGTACTTGAAGAATCTTGTGGAAAATGTACGCCTTGCCGAGTTGGGACAAAGCGGATGTACGAGATACTCGATCGCATTACCATCGGGCATGGCCGCGAGGGCGACATTGAACGACTTGAACACCTCGGCGAATGGATCAAAAAAACCTCACTCTGCGGACTTGGGCAATCAGCGCCAAATCCGGTTCTTTCAACAATCCGCTATTTCAGACACGAATACGAACACCATATCCGCGAGCACAAATGTGAAGCCGGGAAATGTGCCAAACTTGTTCGGGCACCCTGCCAAAGCGCCTGTCCGGCAGGGGTTGATGTGCCGGGATTTGTTTCGCTCACTGCCGAAAAACGCTATGCCGAAGCACTTCGGCTACACCGCGAGCGAAACCCGTTTGCAGCAGTTTGTGCACGAGTATGCTTCCATACATGCGAAGATAAATGCCGGAGAGCATCGCTTGATGCATCGGTATCTATCCGGGGAATAAAACGATTCATGGTCGATCAGGAAATAACAATACAACTTCCTGAAATGCGTGAAAATGAATTGAATGCTGCAAGAAAAGTAGCGATTATCGGCGCAGGCCCTGCCGGATTGTCTTGCGCATATTTCCTGGCGCGACTGGGATACAAACCTGTTGTTTTCGAGGCGGAACAGCGCCCGGGCGGAATGTTGGTGCAAACAATCCCAGCTTATCGTTTACCTCGGGAAATTCTCGCACGCGAAATCCGTATGATCGAAAATATGGGAGTTGACATACGCACAGAAATGAAACTTGGACGCGACTTCACACTTGAATCGCTTAAAGCCGAAGGATATCAAGCTATATTTATTGGAGTTGGTTCGCCTCAGGGAATCAAGCCGAACATTCCGGGTATAGATTCAGAAGGAGTTGTTGACGCCCTTCAGTTTTTACAAACCTATAATTTAAGAGGATCCGTTCCTGTCGGTAAAAAGATAATCGTTGTGGGTGGTGGCAATGCGGCCATCGATGCTGCCAGAACAGCCGTTCGCCTGGGCGCTGAAAAAGTTGACATTGTTTATCGGCGCACCCAGGAAGAAATGCCAGCCTGGGCTGAAGAGATTGACGCAGCACTTGAAGAACAAATTGATTTGCATACCCTTACAAGTCCAAAAGAGTTTCTGACTGAAAATGGGAAAATAACCGGAGTACGGTGTGTTCGGATGAAACTTGGACCGTTTGACGCCAGTGGACGTCGTAGTCCGGTTGAAACCGAAGATGAGTTAATTTTTGAAGCAGATCAGATCATTATTGCAACAGGACAAACGCTGGACACACAGAAAATTCTGGGTAGCACACAACTCAAGCTATCGGGAAGATCGCAATTGGCAAGAAATATACGAACAGGTCAAACTTCAGTCGATTGGATATTCACTGGTGGAGATGCCGCAACAGGTCCGTCGTCTGTTATTGAAGCGGTAGCCGGAGGCGAAATTGCCGCTGTTGGTATCGACGAATTTCTAACCGGCGAAAAACATGATTTCTGGAGAAAGGAAAAACGCAATGACACGTTCTATGATCCCGAAGCTGCCCCTGCCAAATACCCGCGTACACACATGGTAATGCTGGCAGCAGAGCGGCGAATGCACAATTTTGGAGAAGTAGAACAGGTTTGGCCTGAGGGAGAAGCAATACGGCAGGCTCGCCGTTGTTTGAGATGCGATTATGGAAGTAACTGCTAACTATTAAATCCAGAAAAAATGACTACAGTATATATTAATAAACGCCCCATCGAAATAGAAAACGGATCGACAATTTATGAAGCTGCTGCAAAAGCAGGGATAAAGATTCCAACCTTATGCCATGTCGAGAATCAACATCCTAAGGGCGCATGCCGTGTTTGCATGGTTGATGTTGAGGGAGCCAAAGCCATGGTTGCCTCTTGTACCACGCCTGTGAGCGAAGGAATGAAAATCACAACAAACTCCCGAAATGTCAGAGATGCCCGCAAGTTCGTAGTTGAACTGCTGCTTTCTGAACATTGCGGCGAATGCAAAACCTGTGTCAGAAACAATGACTGCGAATTGCAATCACTTGCTCTTGAACTGGGAGTTTTAGATATTACCTATGAAGGAGAAAAACTCAAAAGTTTCATTGACGACTCCACTCCTGCCCTAATCCGGGATTCGGGCAAATGCATCAAATGCCGCCGCTGCATGACAGTTTGCAACGAAATGCAGGGCGTCGGCTCATTATTTGCACAGGGACGAGGCTTCGAATCCAGGGTAGGTCCGGCATTCGACCAGCATCTTGATGGTGTAACCTGCGTTCAATGCGGACAATGTGCGGCAGTATGTCCGGTTGGGGCAATCACCGAAAAAGAACACATCGATTTTGTATGGGATGCTATCGAAGATCCTTCCAAATTTGTTGTAGTGCAAACAGCCCCGGCAATCCGCGCCGCTTTAGGCGAATGTTTCGGTTACGAACCCGGAACACTGGTAACCGGCAAAATGGTTTCAGCTCTTCGGCTGCTTGGTTTCGACCGTGTTTTTGATACAAATTTCACTGCCGACCTGACCATCATGGAAGAAGGGACCGAGCTTCTGCTTCGTTTGAAGAGAGCATTGGCTGACAAACAGCAAGTCGCCTTGCCAATGTTTACCTCATGTTCTCCGGGATGGATCAAATATGCCGAATATTTCTATCCTGAAATTCTGGAAAACATTTCGACCTGTAAATCTCCTCAGCAAATGTTTGGTACCGTAGCAAAAACATACTATGCCCGAAAGGCCGGAGTCGATCCGAAAGATGTAATAGTTGTTTCAGTCATGCCCTGTACTGCCAAAAAGTTTGAAGCACAACGCCCTGAAATGAACGGAAGTGGCTATCAGGATGTAGATTACGTGCTTACAACCAGAGAATTGGCAAGAATGATCAAGCAATCAGGGATTGATTTTAATGCGCTAAAAGACGATGTTATGGACTCGCCAATGGGCTCCGGATCGGGAGCTGCCGATATTTTTGCCAACACTGGCGGGGTTATGGAAGCCGCAATTCGCACAGCCTACGAAATAGTAACCGGACGTGAACTTCCAACTGAAAACCTTCATCTTCAGCCGGTAATCGGACTTGACGGAGTTAAAAAAGCCTCTTTGTTAATTGAAGGCTGTAAACCAGAATGGAGCTTTCTTGAAGGTGTGGAATTAAAAGTTGGTGTTGCACACGGACTTGGCAATGCCCGTAAAATCATCGAATCCATACGTGGCGGCGAAGAATTTCACTTCATTGAGGTAATGACCTGTCCGGGAGGTTGCATTGGCGGTGGCGGCCAACCACGATTCACGACCAACGAAATCAGGCTGAAACGTATTCAGGCCATTTACAAGGAAGACGAAGGAAAGCTGCTTCGAAAATCACATGCAAATCCTGAAGTTCAGCAGATTTACGAAGAATTTCTCGAAAAGCCATACAGCCATTTGGCACACCAGTTATTGCATACAAAATACAATTCAAGGCTAAATTAAAACAGAAGAGGCTGACCCAAATTGAGTCAGCCTCTTTGATATAGTCGAAAACTATTGATTACAACTGTGGTCCTGAAGCGATCAATGCTTTTGCATCGTCGTTGTCGCAATATTGTTCGAAGTTCTTGATGTATTTAGCAGCAAGTGATTTTGCTTTTGTTTCCCATTCAGAAACGTTTGCATAAGTGTTACGTGGGTCAAGAATTTCAGTATCAACATTGTTCAATTTAGTTGGAGCAACCAAATTCAAGATTGGAATATGAACGGTTGGAGCATTTTCGATTGAACCATCGATGATAGCGTCGATGATGGCACGGGTGTTTTTCAAAGAGATACGTTTTCCGGTTCCGTTCCATCCAGTGTTTACCAGGTAAACTTTAGCATTGTGTTCTTTAGCTTTACCAATCAATGTTTTTGCATACATAGTTGGGTGCAAAGTAAGGAAAGCTTCACCGAAAGCTGGCGAGAACGATGGAACTGGTTCAGTGATACCACGTTCTGTTCCGGCTAATTTTGA
>DAOPZV010000122.1:0-2119 GCA_035353575.1 Prolixibacteraceae bacterium
TTGAAAAATAAAATTTTAACAAATGAAGCAAGCTATTCTTTTTTTTCTTTTCGTTATAGCGATTGTTCAAATAACAGTGGCCCGGAATTCAATTCCCAAACCAAGCTGGGAACTGAAAACAGAAGATACTTATTTAACGATTGCCATCATAAATAACCGTCCTGTTATTTGTGAGCTGAAAAATCCCGAAAATGGATGGAATTGGGCAAAAGAATTTTCTGAAATGCCATTTCCTTCAAAAGTGATGGTTGAAAAAAAGACGATTGAACCCAACTGGAAATACAAAGGTGCAAGTATCGATAAAACAAATGGGACAAAACTCATCCTGCATTTTTTCAGCACAACTCCCGATTTGGATATGGAGTCGGTATGGATCGCAAAACCAGGCGCTGGGCCGGTCGAGAACCAGGTTTCAATAAAGAATAATACCGGTCGTAGCATCACGTTTCAGTATGCAGATATCGTTTCGGCAAACGTGAAGGTAACTTCCGATTCAACAATTACTCTTTGGCGGTTCAACAAAGGCAGGTACCTTGGGCGGAAGCATCCGAATGACAAACCAATTATAAATAAGGATCGAATATCAGCCAATGCCAGTATTTCCTATTTTCTCTCAAACGACGCTGACGACGGGTCGCCTAAGGGAAACAATACGCATCTGCCTTTCCAGATATTCGATGTGAATTCCAGGCACGGTTTGTACATCGGATACGAATGGAGTTTTGGAAAATTTGTTGATCAAACCGGCCCTGATCCGCTTACCGTAAATTACAAAGCCTGCTTATTGGATACCGCGTCGGTGACCAAAGACAATGGAAAAATACTGAATATTCCGGCGATATTCTTTGGCACTTATGTGGGCGATACCGATGATGGCGCTAATAAAATGAAGAGATGGTTCTGGAATTACAAGATTACTCCAACGATAAAGAATAATCCCAATGAGCCATTGATTGAATACTGTATTCCGGGTTCGGAAGCGGCGTTGATCGATTATTACAAAAAATATCCGGTGGCTGAATGGGGGGCCGAATTAGGTAAGATCGACATTGACTGGTTAGCCGGATCGGGAACTGATTGGACCAAAGGGGAATTCAAAAAATATGCGTACTGGAATCCTGACAGCGTAAAATGGCCGAATGGCATGACCGCCGGTAATATTGTACACAGCAATAATCAAAAGCTTTCGTTGTACATGAACTTTACCTTCGAATGGAACGACATTGGCACACAAATCGGGCGTGATAAAGAAAAGAATGCCCTGTTGACGAGATTTGACAACTGGCACTACGATTATTGGAGGAGCGATATGATACTTGAAAAAAAATTCAGCTACCTAAGCCATGAAGGATTGCTCGAAATCCTCGATTATTTAATTGCCAGCCGACCAGGCTTCAGGTACGAACATTGCGCCAATGGAGGAACATTAAAAGATTTTACCACGTTACAGCGAATATCGATTTTAACCAATGAAGATTCGGGAGGGGCTGATTATCATCGCGAATCGTTCTATTCGTGTTCTTACATGGTGAACCCCGTGCAGCTGAAAACTGACGTGGGGATGAATCTGGGGCCTCATGGCGAAATACCCAAAGGAACCGGATTTAACAAGCCCGGATTTATCAATGATTCTCCTGAATGGGTAAAATATGTATTGCGAACAGGTTTCATGGGTGCTAACATGGCCACAAACTGGTGTGATTATACGCCCAACCAGATTGAAGGAGTGAAGGAACACTGGCCTCTATACAAAGCGAAGCAGCGACCTATCCTTAGAGGGGCCAAAGTGGGCGATGCACCTGCCGATGTTTATCATATTTTGCCTATGCCGGATGGAACCAATTGGGATGGTATCGAATATTTTAATACTTCTCTGAACAAGGGATCTGTTCTGCTTTTTAAACCATCAGAAACCGTTGCTGAATCAAAAGTGATTCGGTTGAAAGGTCTTAACAGAAAGGCCGTTTACACGATTTCTTTTCAGGACAGAAAAGAACAAAGCACAACGAAAAGCGGGGCCGAACTGATGGATAGCGGAATCGAGGTAAGAGGAATGACAGGGAAATGGGCATCTGAAATTATTTGGATTAATTAGTTGTCCATTATAAATATCCAAAAT
>DAOPZV010000122.1:2219-6024 GCA_035353575.1 Prolixibacteraceae bacterium
TCTCTGGGTTTAAAGCCAGCAAGGCGAGGTAGCCATCGCACAAAAAGCCTTCGTAACCCCAACATTCGCCAGTCCATGTTTTCCAGTCTTTAGTCACGTCGCCGGTTGGGGCTGGCCCCTGAAAATCGCCGGCTTTAATTCCTTCGAGTAACCCATCGGTTACTTGTTGCAATTGCTGTGTCATCCCGGCTTTTTGCAGCGCTTTTAAGGTGAAATAGTTCCAGTTGAGCGATGCTCCGCCGTTTTCATAATGCTGGAATGCGTCGGCGCCTCCCCAGCGCGGATTTGTATGGGTATAATCAGCCTGAGGAATGAGCACCAGGTTACCCGGGATTCCCAACCTGAAATTGGTATAGCCCACTTCCTGCATTTTATTCCAGATGGCTGTCATGATGTTTTTGACCTGGTTGTCGGGAACTAATCCGAAATAAATAGCTACGCTGTTTGTGGCCACAAAATAATAATCGTGCAATTTGCCGTCTTTACTTTTCCAGCCAGCCAAAACTCCGGTTTTCGGATTAAAAAAGGTTTTAAAATACTGATTCTTTAGCTTTTCTGCCAGTTGTTTGTACTGCGAGGCATCTTCATTCTTATTCAGTAAAGCAGCGGTAGAGCACATCAGGTTTAAGGCTTCATAGGTTAGCGCATTGCTAAACGCATCTTCGTGTCCGTAACCAACCGTGTCCCACCAGTTTGCGGGGCGGTCTTTTCCATTCCACGAGCCGGAGTTTCCGCTCAGTTCATATTCAACCAACCCATTTTTATCCTGGTCGTGTTTCAATTCTTCCTCCAGCCATTCTTTAATCTTCGGATAATTCAGGTTGGCCCAGTTCATGTTGTTCGAACCTTTGATGTAATTGCAGGCTGCAATTACCAGGGAAGGATAGGTGTCGAGCGAATTGTAGGGCGAATTCCATGCAATGGCATCGCTCCCTTCGTAACCGGTTGTGTAACCAACCATTCCGTAGGCTTTCATTCCATTTATATAGCGGTCAACCGACATGCGAAGCAAATCGAGGGCTGTAAGCGAACCTGCCAAAGGAGGAGTGTGCAATGCCATGATCGAAGGCATAAACAAAGTGAGAGCACAAGGATCGCTTGCCGAGTTGTTTGCAATAACAGCAAGCCTTGGGTTTACCTGGAATAAGTTGAGGTAATTCCGGCGATACCCTTCGTATTTTTCCTGTTCAACTCCCGGAAAATCGGGATAAACTGAAGCTACATTAAATGTGTAGGTAACCGACGGTTGTTGTTGGCTTGCACCAGGTATTTTAACCGATACGTATTTGTTCCCTTTTTTGCGGCTTGCATCAAAATCAACACAACTGTTTGGCTGATCGGCTGTAAGCTGGAAGGTTCCCATGTCGGGCAGGTGAAGTACGGCTGGTAGTACGGTTTTTTTTCGGTCGGGCATTAAACCAAGTAAAGTAGTGTGGTTCTTGCGTTGGTCGAACCGGAAATCGAGTGTAGCTTGCGGGTTTTGGGTGCTGAAATTCGTTTGAACAGTAAATTGCTTGTCGCTAAACTTAAAAGTCCATTCAGCAGCTTTCGAAGTTCCCTTTCTCAAAACCTGAACTTCGGTTTCCGAGACTTTCTTTAACTCAAATTCGGTATTCCCGGCAACCGGTTCCCATTTCACCGGATTGAAATCCAATTTGCCTTTTCCAATGCCGTCCACTGAAAAATAGCGAACAAACGGAACGGTGTCGGTTAGTTCAATTTTATAATAGGGCGAGACAAAACTGAATGTTTTTACTTTTTGGGTGCACGACGACGCGATAAATGCAATTCCTATTCCCGCCAGAAATAGTTGTTTTATTAGGTTTTGTCTCGCCATATTGTTGATTATTAGGTTGTGTTTTTATTTTGTTATTCCTTCCCAGGTATCTGTTCTGAATGGATTGGCAGGAAGATCGACGCTGTTGTATAAATTCAGATCGTCAGGATTATAAGCCCAGCCATAACGAACGGCCACTGGTGTTTTTACTTCGTCCGACGAAATAACTACTGTATTTTTATCCGTCACGACTGCTTTGGCCCAATGAAAAACATGGTCGGCACCGGCAACAGCAAAGCCATTGACGTAACCGTATTTGTTTTTAGCTTTTAATCCTTCTGCCGAATGCGAGAAGCTTATGGTTGCTTTCGAGCCTTCAACTTTCATGCTTTCGTAAGTTGGGCCAGTATATTCCAACTCTTTTCCGTAGGTAAGTTTAAGGGCGTTCAGTGCCAAACGTTTTCCAACGTCCTGCTTGTTTTTAGGATGAATGTCTTTGGCTTCGCCGATATCAATGGCCGATGCCATTCCGGTGTTTGGCACTTTTAAAGTCATGGTTTGAGCTTCGCGTAACTCCGCCCAGGTGCTTTGAGCCGGTTGGTCGGATGGGGCCATGTAATTAGCCAATTGCACAAAATAGAACGGAAAATCGCCTTCTTTCCAGTGGTTGCGCCAGTCGGTAATCAGGTTGGGGAATACGCGCTGGTATTGTTTGGCGCGGTCGGCATTGGCTTCGCCCTGGTACCAAATGGCTCCGCGAATTCCCAAAGGTACAATCGGGTTGATCATTCCGTTGAAGAGCAGGGTAGGGTAGTCGTTCGGGTTTACATCCACATTGAATTTAAAAACTTCGGTGAATTTAAATTTCCACGAGCCAGCCAAGCTTATTGTTGCATCTTTTGTTTTGACATACAAATCTTCAGGTTTTCCCCAGATGCCGCCATCGCCACGGTCGTCGGTTACTTTCAGGGCGATAACATTGGTGCCTTCGTGAAGGGCTGATGCGGGCACTTTGTAGCGGCGTTCGTCGCCCACGTAGCCCGAATGCCCAACTTCCTGTCCATTTACCCAGCAAACATCGGCATCGTCAATTTTGGCAATCGAAACCAGTACACCTGCTGAAGCCTGTTCTTTGGTCAGCTGGAAGGTCTTACGCATCCACGCAATGCCGTCAAGCCCAATAAATCCCTGTTTTTCCCAGTATCCGGGCGAATTGATTGTATTCCAGTTCCTATCGTCGAAATTTTCTTTTTGGTAGCCCAGTTCGAGGCCGTTGTCTTTCTTCGGAAAAGTTCCGCCCAAAAGCTGGCTTACTTTCTCCTTCAGCATCACTTCCCGTTGGGCAAAATCGTATTTCTGAAGTTCTTCCAGTTTTGCTTTAAAATCCGGGTCATTTTTTATGGTTTCTTCGCTGGTCCAGGTTTCGGCAGTTGTTCCGCCCCACGAATCGTTGATCAGGCCAACGGCAACATTCAATTCCTGGTTCAGTTTTCTTCCGAAGAAATAACCAACTGCCGAAAAATTAGGTATAGTTTTGGGTGAGCAAACCGTCCATTCGCCTGTTTCAAGATCGCTCATTGGCGTTTTCGAAATCTTTTTTTCGACGGTAAACAAGCGAATATTCGGATAGTTGGCTTCAGCTATTTCGTCATCAGCATTAATCGCCCTGTTTACCTGGAACTCCATGTTCGACTGGCCCGAGCAAACCCATACTTCGCCAATCATGATGTTGGTTAGCTCAACCGTATTTTTCCCTTTCAGGCTAAGCGTATAAGGCCCGCCATATTCCATAGCCGGAAGTTTGGCTATCCATTTGCCGTCTTTTCCGGCCTTGGTTTTCACTGTTTTTCCGTTCAGCGATACACTCACCGATTCGTTTTTGTCGGCCCAGCCCCAGATTGGGTTTTCCATCCCTTTTTGAAGAACCATATTCGAACTAAAAATTCGTGCTGGTTTTACATTGGCCTGACTACTAAGCACTCCTGACAGTAATACGATCAGAAGACATGATTTTATTGGTTTCATTTT
>DAOPZV010000122.1:6124-8085 GCA_035353575.1 Prolixibacteraceae bacterium
ACTCCCCACTTTTTGTTGGGTTTGCCCCCCATCTCAAAAACCAGTTCACCACCCTGGTTTATTTCGGCATTGGTAAGAATGGTTGTGTTCAAGGGTTTTCCGTTCAGCTTAACCGACTGGATGTAGATGTTTTTATCGGTCAGGTTGTTGGCTTTCACGGTCAGGATTTTTCCATCTTTTAGCTGAAGTTTTCCTTCTTTAACCGATGGCGCCCCAATGGCGTACTGGCCCGAACCGGGGCAAACCGGATAGAACCCGAGCGACGAGAAAACATACCATGCCGACATCTGGCCGCAATCGTCGTTGCCGCACAAACCGTCGGGTTTATTCAGGTACATGGTGGTCACAATTTGGTGGATGCGTTCCTGTGTTTTCCAGGGTTTGCCTGCCCAATTGTACATGTAAGCCACGTGGTGACTGGGTTCGTTGCCGTGCACATAGCAGCCAACCAGCCCTTCGCGGGTAATGTCTTCGGTTTCGGCGAAATATTTATCGGGCATATACATGGTAAACAGCGAGTCGAGGTGTTCGCAGAAACGTTTGTCACCGCCCATTTTCTGAATGAGTGTTGGAATGTCCTGCGGCACATACAACGAGTAGTTCCACGAGTTTCCTTCAATAAAGCCTTCGTTGGCGGTGTGCATCGGGTCGAATGGCGTTTTCCAGTTTCCTTTGGCATCTTTGGCTCCCACGAAACCAGTGCGTTCGTTAAACAGGTTTTTCCAGTTTTGCGCGCGTTTACCGAATTGTTCGGCCACGGCAGTATTGCCAATTCCTTTGGCCATCTGGGCAATAGTCCAGTCGTCGTAAGCATATTCCAAAGTCATCGACGATCCCACGGCATTTTTCTCATACGGAACATAGCCAAGATTCATGTAGTCGGGCAGATTTCCGTAATTTTTATTGGTAGCCGACGAAACGCAGGCTTCCAGTGCATGATTGAGGTCGAACCCGCGAATGCCGTTGGCCCAGGCATCAACAATGGCCGGAACGGCGTGGTAGCCAATCATGCACCAGTTTTCGTTTCCGAAATGGCTCCAAACCGGAAGGACATGATGCACGCTTTGGTCGTAGTGGGCCAGCATGGAGTTAATCATATCTGATGCACGCTGTGGTTGAATCAATGTAAAAAGCGGGTGCAAAGCACGGTAAGTATCCCACAGCGAGAACACCGTATAGTTGGTAAATCCTTTGGCCTGATGGATGTTGTGGTCGAGTCCGCGGTATTTCCCGTCAACGTCCATATACTGAATAGGATTGATAAATGTGTGGTACAATGAGGTGTAGAACGTTGTTTTCTTTTCAGGTGAAGCATCAATGGTGATCCGGCTCAGTTCGTTTTGCCATTTGGCTTTTGCTTCGGCACGTACTTTCTCAAAATTAAAGTGCGGAACTTCGGCTTCCAGATTTTTAAGTGCACCTTCGGTACTTACCGCCGAAAGAGCAAATTTGATTTTTACCTTTTCGCCTTCAGCAGTTGCGAAATCAAAGTAAGCTTTCAGGTTTTTACCGGCCATCTCCGGGAAGTTGTGTTCCTGATCAAATTTCCGCCAGAAACCTTTGTAAACCAGATCTTCGTCGTTTTTGCAGCCGTAATTTTTGATGGGTTTCGAGAAAACCATCGCAAAATACAGGTAGTTGGTGCGAGCCCATCCGCGGGTGATGCGGTAGCCGGTTACCAGCGTGTCGTTTTCAACGCGAAGGTATGACCAAAGCACTTTGCCGTCGTAATTGTACAGGCCGTGGTTCAGATCGAGGATAACATGTGCATCATCGGTTTTTGGGAACGTATATTGATGAAAGCCAACATGCGTGGTGGTGGTCATTTCAGCATTGATTTTATAATCGTCGAGCATCACTTTGTAGTAACCGGGCTCGGCCTTTTCGGTATCGTGACTGAATCGTGAGCGGTAGCCACTTTCAGGTTTATCGGCCGTTCCTGGGTTTAACTGAAGTTTGCC
>DAOPZV010000122.1:8185-11641 GCA_035353575.1 Prolixibacteraceae bacterium
ATCAGCGGATCGACATAGCGGGTTAAATCTTCGGTTGCGTTTTGGGCTTTCATCGGTTGAAAACTCAGGCATAAACCCATCAGGAAAGTGACTTTCAAGAGGTTTTGGAATCTCATAGCAGTATCTGTTTTAGTTGTTTTATCTTGAATTAAAGTAGAGTTTTCTTTTTGTTTTATCATTTCCAAATCTTCAAATTTTCAAATTTTCAGATTTTATTCGTTTACTGGTCTCCGCTTTTCAAAATCCTGACCGGCCCGATTAATCCCGATTTCAGCAATGGCATATCTTTTTTATAATACCGGTGCGTAGTGAAGGTGTAGCGCTGGCTGGGCCGTGGCTGATTGTTCAGGAGCCATTCGGGCCATTTTTTGTCTTTTACGCCGTCGTCAGGATAATTTTCGTCGCCAATCAAGCGGTTTGCCCATAGGTTTGCCACTTCAATTTCGAGTTGGTTTTCACCGGTTTTTACTGCGGAAGTGATGTCAATCCGCCACGGTGCGGTCCACAGAATGCCTAAATCTTTGCCGTTCAATTTTATCCGGGCCATGTTGTTTACTTCGCCCAGATCGATGAAAAGTTCAGTGTTGGTTTTATTCCCGGTGTAAGTAAATGTCTTTTTGTAAGTTGCTATTCCTGAGTAGTATTTAATCCCTTCTTCGGGGCGTTTGCTCCAGTCGTCGAGCGTGTTAAAAGTGATTGATTCTGGTCCGCCCCAGCGTGGATCGAAAGCCAGTTGCCAGTTGCCTGTCAATTCCTGAACAACAGTAGTTTGCAGTGGCGATTTGAATGCCGGAACATTGTTGTCTGCCTTTTCGCTGAAGACAACAAAATAGCTTTGGTAACGATCAAAATCGAGCGAAATAGTTGTTTTTCCTCCTTCAGTTTTTGATTGCGAAAGCGAATAACTTTTGCCGGTAATGGGGTCCCATAATTCAGCATATCCTTTGGTAATCCTGAACGTACAATCGGCCTGCTGCGGTTGATTAGTGCGGTTCGAAACAAAATATATGTCTTTATTTGCCAGCGTTTTGTGAATGTAGCGAACGTCGCCGGTTGTGGTAAAGTCTTCGGTAGCACCAATTTGCTTCAGGATTTCGGAAGTAGCCTGGTACGACGGATAGACTTCGCCCGGAGCATATTCGTTCAGGTTCCCTCCCCGATAAATAATCCCTTTGCCATATTTAACCGATACAACTTTCGCCGGAATTTGCGTGGACTGCCAAACTGAAAGTACTTTCTTTTGAATTTGGGCGTCGCATTGCGGGTAGCCAACCAGACTCGGTGACTGAACCGGCGGATTCCCGATAACCGTGGCTCCGTCGCGAACCAGCGAAGCTATTTTATCGAGCAAAGCGGGAGTCATGGTTTTGCGGTTTGGAAGCACCAAAACCTGATAGCTGGCACCACTGGGGAAGACAATTTTTTTATTGCTCACCGAAGCTTTGCTGATGAGCAACTGAGCCGAACAACCATCAAAATTGTAGCCTTTGTGATCAGGAATAGTGTCGTTGCCGTCCATAGCCGATGCTGGCGGTAAAAATACATGCGGTGCCCCTTCAGGAATAAGGTAAAGAATGTCGGCAACCTTGCGCCCTTGCTGCAATATATGCGAACATCGCGAAACGTAGGTGTGGTAAGCCGAAGCCATTGGCCACCAGGTTTGCCCACGGTCCCAGTGAACACCATATTGGGCCATTGTCATTCCGGGCTGGTACTTGTCGTCGAGTGGTTTGTGGGCAAACGTGTGGTAAACAAAGCGGTTGACACCGGTGCAGAAAGCCCAGTCGCCCTGATTTTTTATCACTGTCGGATAAAGTTTCCAGGCTTCCCACCATTCCGAAGTAAACGATTCGGCACCCACAACCGGCGCGCCAATGATGTTGGCAATCGACGAGGCTTCGATGCAACTGAAAGCTGTTTTAAAGCCGTAGCCTTTGCCCCAGAATTCGCACATTGGCACATCGGCAGCCGAGCCCAAATAGAAATCGGCACAAGGGTTCATGTCATAAGGCTCAATTGAAAGTCGGAATCCGTATTTCCGGCCGTATTTTTTAAGGTAAAGGGCGTGGTTTTCAACAACAAGTTCCTGCCCTGTTTGGCGCAAATCCCACAAAAAGCGTTCGCTAAGTTCTGAGTTTCCAACTGACTGCCCGCTGTAAGTCACGAAATAAGGGAGCGGGTCGTAACCTCTCCGTTTCTGAAATTCCTTACGGAAATTAGCTGTCCAGTTTTGTGCGCCCATTTCCCAACTGTCCATGTGGAGCATATTCCAGCCAGCGCCATCAGCCGTTTGCGGATTGCCTACTTTCTTCAAAAGTTTACCGACATATTGATCGAGATGGTCGCGAAAAGCGACTGTGTCAAATTTGTCGCACTCGAAACCCAGCCCCGGATAAGGCGCTGGGCGGGTAACTGCGCCATTGTTGCGGCTACCGAAACGCATAATCGTCCATTTTCCGGCGGGCGCTTTCCAGTTTAAAGTTCCGTCTTTTTGCAGAAATTTGGTCAGGTCGATAATCTGTTTCGGATCAACTGCAGCTTCGACAGGAATTTCAGGATTGGCCAAAGGTTCAGGAAGAAATTGCTTTACTCCCTTTTTTGAAGAAAAAGGTTCGCGATAATACAAAGCTTTTTCGTCGATATCCTGAATCTTTGTATTATTTGAAGGCGTTGGAAAGGCCAGTACGAAAGCATCCTGGTAATAGTCGGTCCATTTCTTTTTCAGGTCGTCGGTTAACGTTTTTTCGCCAAAATAAGGTTTGCGCGGATCGGGTTTTGGTAACTGAATTGATTTTTGCGACGGGCCCGATACCTCGGTTGTCGAATACACCAAATGCTGCATCGATTCGGCTGGTTTAACCCAGGGGCCACCACTTCCGCTCCATCCCGGGCCAATTCCCAGGGTGAAGGTCATGCCCAGTCGCTTGGTTTCGCTCACGGCATGTTTAAACAGTTCCTGCCATTGCTCGCTCATAAAATCAATCGGGCCGCGCGGAACGCCGATGTTCACTTCGAGAAAAAGAACATTCCCGATTCCGGCTTTTTTCATCGATTCCAGATCTTTGGTCATGCCTTCGCGCGAGAGGTTTCCATCCATGAAATACCAGTAAACGCCCGGGCGAACCGAGTCGGGCGGGTTAACAAATGTCGCATTCAGATTATCGGCCTGCGAAGGCAACTTTTCCACCTTTCGGGTTTGCGCAGTTACTCCTGAAACGAGGAGCGAAAAAGCAGACAATGCAATGATTTGTTTAAGTTTCATGGTTGTTGTTTTAGTTAATTGAACGTGGAACGGAAACCGGAGAATGGAGAGCGAATTGTCTCCTTTCTCCATTTTTCCTATTTCTTCACAATTCCTTTATTTTGATCTACCGGCATTTTTACGCCTTCAAATTTTTCTCCTGAAACGTTGTTCAGGAAAATAACCGGCATTTCTTTGGCTGTTGGAATTTCAAC
>DAOPZV010000123.1:0-11525 GCA_035353575.1 Prolixibacteraceae bacterium
CCAACATCTCGAACATCGTGTGGTGGTAGGTGTCGTGGCCAACTTCTTCGAGGTCATTATGCTTTCCTGAAACACGCAGACATTTCTGTGTGTCGGCAACGCGAACATATTTTGCAGGCTGGTTTCCCAGGAAAATATCTTTAAACTGATTCATCCCTGCATTGGTAAACATCAGGGTTGGATCGTTTTTTACCACCATCGGAGCCGAGCTCACAATCTGGTGGCCTTTTTCGGCAAAAAAATCCAAAAACGCTTTTCTGATTTGCTTCGAATTCATATTTTATGGTTTCAATTTAATCTGTAATTTAACGAACGAGAGCACTGTGCTCATCGTTTATTTCACCCGAAAATATTAGTTTTGCAGGCTGTTGTAACCGGAATTTTTAAAATCTTGCAAAGTTAGTTGAATTACTTAAATTTGTTATAGATCGAAAAATTAATTCCACTATTCCTATTATATGGCGAAAGTTAGGTACAGATTTAATGCCCACACACTTAGCTACGATAAGATAGTCATTAGTTTTAAGACGAGAGTAAAGCGCTTTTTGGCCTTATTTTCAACTACATTACTGACTTCAATTCTGGTTGCAGTTGGAATACTTCAGTTTTATGAATCGCCTCGCATGCGCAGTTTACACAAAGAAAACGAACGATTGCTCACTCAATACGAACTGATGTACAAAGATCTGAATACCATTGAAAAAGTTCTGGATGAAATGGAACAGCGCGACAACAATTTATACCGGGTGATTTTCGAAAGCGATCCAATTCCATCGACCATTCGCAGGGCCGGTTTTGGCGGGGTTAACCGTTATTCAAAGCTCGAATCGTTCGACAACTCGGAACTGGTGATTAAAACTGCTGAAAAGCTGGACATTTTATCGAAACAGGCATACATCCAAGCCAAATCGTACGACGAAGTTTTAAAACTGGCGATGAACAAGGAGGAGTTGAAAGTAAGCATGCCGGCCATCATGCCTATTTCCAACAAATCCCTGAAAAGCACGGCTTCGGGTTGGGGCTATCGTATTCACCCCATATACAAAATAAAACAGTTTCACTACGGAATGGACTTTACTGCATCAATCGGGACAAAGGTTTACGCAACCGGAGACGGAGTGGTGAAAGACATCCAGTCGATTGGCGGTGGTTATGGCCGCTGGATTTTAGTTGACCATGGTTTCGGGTACGAAACGCTGTATGGGCACTTGAACGGTTTCAATGTAAAAATTGGCGATAAAGTGAAACGTGGAAGTGTTATTGGTTTTGTTGGCAATAGCGGAACATCAACCGGACCGCACCTTCATTACGAAGTACACCGAAACGGACAACCGGTGAATCCACAGTATTATTACTTTAAAGATTTGAATGCCCAGGAATATGAAAAGATGGTAAAAATATCATCGAACATTGGACAAACATTCGATTAAGAAAGAAAATTATGCCCTATAAAAAGCCCAAAATAGAGAAAATCTTTTACTCCATAAGCGAAGTTGCAGACATGTTTGGAGTGAATACCTCAAACATCCGTTTCTGGGAAAATGAATTTGACATTCTGAAGCCACATAAAAATGCAAAAGGCAACAGGTTGTTCACTAAAGAAGACATTGAAAACCTGAAGATTATCTATCATCTGTTGAAAGAACGAGGAATGACAATAAAAGGTGCACAGCAAAAACTGAAAGACAACCGGGAAGACACGATCAACAACATCGAGGTGGTAAGCCGTCTTCAGGAAATACGCAAAATGTTGCTCGATATTAAAGAAGAGCTATAAAATTAGAAAATGCAGATAAAACAAATCACTCAATACATTGAATCCATTGCTCCGATGGCGCTTCAGGAATCGTACGATAATGCCGGACTAATTATTGGCAATCCGGAAGACGAGGTTTCGGGAGCATTAATTTCTCTTGACATTACCGAAGAAGTATTGGACGAAGCCATTCACAAAAAACTGAATCTGGTGATTTGCCACCACCCAATCATTTTTAGCGGAATAAAGAAACTGAACGGAAGAAATTACATTGAACGCTGCGTGGCCAAAGCCATTAAAAACGATATCGCCGTTTATGCTGCACATACCAATCTCGACAGTGTTTTTGGGGGAGTTAACAGCAAAATCTGCGAAAAGCTTGAATTACAAAACTGTAAAATTCTTGCCCCAATGCCAGGCTTCCTGAAAAAGTTAGTGACTTTCGTGCCCCTGGCTGATGCTGAAAAAGTGAGAATTGCCATATGGGAAGCCGGAGCCGGACACATTGGCAATTACGACTCGTGCAGTTACAATGTGACCGGAGAAGGAACATTCAGGGGAAATGAACAAACCAATCCGTATGTTGGCGAGAAAAATCAATTACATATCGAGAACGAAGTCAGGATAGAAACCATTTTCCCAAAACATATTCAGGGCAAAGTCGTTCATGCGTTATTGCAGGCTCACCCGTACGAAGAAGTGGCCTACGATATCTATCCGCTCGACAATGATTTTGCACAAGCCGGAATTGGCATGATTGGCGAGTTGAATGAACCAATGAATGAAACTGAATTTCTGAAGAAACTGAAGGATACATTTCATTGTGGGGTGGTGAAACACACCGAATTGCTGGGAAAATCGATAAAATCAGTTGCGGTTTGCGGAGGTGCCGGAAGTAGTTTCCTGAATAAGGCAATCGCACAAAAAGCAGACATATTTGTTTCAGGAGATTTTAAATACCACCAGTTTTTTGATGCTGAACGAAAAATTGTAATTGCCGATATTGGCCATTACGAAAGTGAACAATTCACTAAAGAAGTTTTTTATGAATTACTTACAAAAAAATTCCCTAAATTTGCAGTCCATTTATCGGCGACAAATACAAATCCGGTAAGTTACTTTATTTGATATTAGTAAAACAATTATAAGTATGAATACACCGTACGTTAGAGAAGAAAACAAGAGTGTGCCAATCAGTTCAAAGCTCAGAGCGCTATTCGAGTTACAAAATGTTGTCTCTGATATTGACAAAATAAAAACACTTCGTGGTGAATTGCCGCTGGAAGTTCAAGACCTGGAAGACGAAATTACAGGTTTGAAAACCCGTATTACCAACTACGAAGACGATATTAAAGATCTGGAAACAGCGGTACAAAACAAGAAAGCTGCCATTAAAGAGTCTGAAGGATTAATTTCAAAATATACCGAACAGCAAAACAACGTTCGCAACAACCGTGAATTCGACTCATTAAATAAAGAAATTGAATTTCAGAAACTGGAAATTGAATTGTCTGAAAAACGTATTCGCGAATACACTGCCGAACTTGCTGGCAAAAAAGAATCTATTTCCAGTTCATCGGTTGCATTAAAAGAGCGGTTGGAAGATTTGGATCGCAAACAACGCGAACTGGAAGAAATTACTTCTGAAACGCAAATTGAAGAAGAGCGTTTGAAAGCTAAGTCTGAAAAAATCGAAGGTAACATCGAGCCTCGTTTATTAACAGCATTTAAACGGATCCGCAAAAATGCCCGCAACGGATTGGCCGTTGTAACAGTTCAGCGTGATGCTTGTGGCGGTTGCTTCAACAAGATTCCACCGCAGCGTCAAATGGACATCGCATCTCGCAAAAAAGTCATTGTTTGCGAATATTGCGGCCGCATCCTTGTTGATAAAGACATTCTGGATTCAGTTGAAACTGGAGAATAATCTACATCTCTATAAAATCAAAAACCTTCAGGAAAACTCCTGAAGGTTTTTTTATGTTTTAACGCAAAATCAGTTAGTTAAAATTAGCGGAAACCGATAATTAGCTTCATACTTTGCAACCGGTAGCTGAGTTTGTCGAAGCTACCAGCTTCCACCAGCGCCGCCACCGCCAAAGCTACCGCCGCCGAATCCACCAAAACCGCCGCCACCGCCGCCAAAACCACCACTACCTCCTCCAGAGAATCCACCCCACGAACCACGGCCGCGGCCGCTGTTCAGAAGTCCCATGGCAAGCCAGAATGGCAAACTGCCTCCTGAATTGTAATGTCCGCCCCTTCCGCCTTTAAATATGGAGATAATGATAATAACGATGATCATTACTATGACAAAACCGATACCACCTCCTTTTTCGTCTTTCCCATTGTGTCCGCCAACCTTCTTCTGGTAATCTTCTGCGGTGAATTCTTTGGATGCAAGCCCCATTAACACTTTCGTACCTTCGAGCAAACCGCCATAAATATCGTTCTCACGAAAATGAGGAATCATCGCATTATTAACTACCAAACGATTGGCTACAGCATCCGGTATAACGGGCTCAAGTCCATAGCCAACGGCCACGAAAATTTTGCCTTTTTCTCCTTCGGTTTTTGGTTTAAAAACAATTACAATACCATTGTTTTTACCCTTTTGACCAACGCCCCACTTCTCTCCTATTTTAAATGACAAATCAGAAATTTCGTAACCGTTCAGCGACGGAATAGTAACGATACATATCTGAGTTGAGGTCTGGTTATTGTATTCATCAACGACCGATTCAAGTTGCTGCTCTTCCTGGTCAGAAAGAACATTGGCAAGATCGTTCACCAATTTCGGAGGATTGGGACGCTCGGGAATATCCTGAGAAAAAGCTGACAAGGTAAAAACCGCCAACAGTATAAAAAGTACTATTTGTTTCATGGTTACAAGTTTTTCTCGAAGGATATTTCGTTGGGTAATTCGTTTATGTCGTTACTCTGATAAGGAAAGTTTGCCTTCAGCTGCTCTCCGGCCATTACAATTCCTTGGGAAAGTCCTTCTGCAAATTTTCCCTGCTTAAAGAATGTCAGGATGGTTTGCTTAATTTCGTCCCAAAAATTTTCAGGAACCACGTTATTAATTCCGGCATCGCCTATAATAGCAAATTTTCGATCGTAAACCGCAAGATAAAACAACACGCCGTTACGCTGAGCGGTCTTGTACATATCCAATTTACCAAACACGTATGCGGCACGATCGAGCACATCAATTTTACAGTGACCCTCGACATGTAGCCGTATCTCTCCGGATGTATTGTGTTCAGCTTGGCCAATGGCATCCGTTATTTGTTTCTTTTCTACTTCGCTGAAAAAATTTTCAACTGACATTTTTTGTTTTGGATGAATGGTGAATAAAAAGTGTCTGGCATTTGGCAACTGGCTGCCAGCTATAAAGCCAGCATCCAGCAGCAAGTTGCAATTAGAATTTAACTTCAGGAGCTTTTTCTGCACCCTTTTCTGCTTCAAAATAAGCTTTCTTTTCAAACCCGAACATTCCGGCAAAAATATTCTTGGGGAAGGTACGGATGAACGTATTATAGGCCTGAGCCGATTGATTAAACTTTTGCCGTTCAACAGTTATACGATTTTCAGTACCTTCCAGCTGTGCCTGTAAATCAAGGAAGTTTTGGTTGGCTTTCAGGTCTGGGTACTTTTCAACAACCACCATCAACCTGCTTAATGCTGAAGATAAATTAGATTGCGCATTCTGGAAATTCTTCAATGATTGCTCATCCAATTTCTCAGGATTTACATTTACCGATGTAGCTTTTGCGCGGGCTTCAATAACCTGAGTCAGCGTTTCTTTCTCGAAATCGGCATAACCTTTTACAGTGTTTACAAGGTTCGGAATGAGGTCGGCCCGTCGCTGATACACATTTTCAACCTGCGACCATTGAGCAGTTACCCCTTCCTGCATGGTTACCATATTATTGTACGAGTTTTTCACCGACGAATACGCCAGCAATAAAATAACAGCTATTACAGCTAAAACAATCCACGTCTTCTTCATTTTATTTTCTTTTTAATTTGTTTCTAATTTAACCAATCTGAATAAACTATGACATAAATAAGTGTTACAAATGTTGCAAAACCGCTACCATTGCGCACCAAATTATCGGGGAATGTAGCAATTTTACCGTTATAATACATGCATCAAAAGGCGAACCACAAATTTTCGGTCATGGATACGATCAATTTTAAATCTGCCATTCTGGAAGGAATTCCGGAAAAGCTCCCCACTCAAAAGCCCTACAACCCAAATGTAAACCATGCTCCTAAACGAAAAGACATACTTACCGCGGCAGAAAAGAAACTGGCACTAAAAAACGCACTTCGCTATTTCAAGCCTGAACAACATGCCATTTTGGCGCCCGAGTTTCTGGATGAGCTAAATAAATACGGACGAATTTACATGTACCGATTTCGTCCCGAGTATGAAATGAAAGCTCGTCCAATAGAAGAATATCCCTGTAAAACAATACAGGCTGCTTCGATAATGATGATGATCCAGAATAACCTGGATTATGCCGTGGCCCAACATCCGCATGAACTTATAACTTATGGTGGAAACGGATCCGTTTTTCAGAATTGGGCACAGTACAGGCTTTGCATGAAATATTTGGCCGAGATGACCGACGAGCAAACTTTAGTAATGTATTCAGGTCATCCGATGGGACTATTTCCTTCGCATAAAGATGCTCCCCGCGTGGTTGTTACAAACGGAATGGTTATTCCCAACTATAGCAGCCGCAACGATTACGAACGCATGAATGCACTTGGCGTTTCACAGTACGGACAGATGACCGCGGGATCGTACATGTACATCGGGCCACAGGGCATTGTGCACGGAACAACAATAACGCTGATGAACGCGGCTCGCTTGCATAAAAATGACGGAAAGATTAAACTGTTTATTTCATCAGGATTGGGCGGAATGTCGGGAGCTCAGCCTAAAGCAGGCGTAATTGCCGGAATGATTGCGGTTGTTGCCGAAATCAATCCCAAAGCGGTAAAAATAAGACATGAGCAAGGTTGGGTTGACGAAGTTTTCACTGATCTGGAGGCGCTTTTATACAGAATCGAAAAAGCACGCCTGAACAGCGAAGTCGTCTCTATAGCCTACCAGGGTAATATTGTGGATTTGTGGGAATTCTTTGCCGAAAAAAATGTTCAAATCGATCTGGGATCTGACCAAACGTCGCTTCATAATCCGTTTTCAGGAGGTTATTATCCCTGCGGATTGAGCTTTGAGGAATCAAACCAAATGATGGCAGAAAATCCAGAGCTCTTTCAGAAGAAAGTGCATGAAAGCCTCGTCCGTCAGGTTAAGGCAATTAATAAACTCACCGCAAACGGAATGTATTTCTGGGACTACGGTAACGCTTTTTTGCTTGAAGCAAAGCGCGCCGGAGCCGACATCGTCGGGCAGAGCGGAGATTTCAGATATCCTTCATATGTTCAGGATATCATGGGCCCATTGTTTTTCGATTATGGCTTCGGACCTTTCAGATGGGTGTGCTGCTCTGGCGATTCAGAAGATTTGAAGAAAACTGACGAGATAGCGGCGTCTGTTCTAACCGAAATTGCATCAACTGCGCCAAATGAAATAGTGCATCAACTTCAGGATAACATCCATTGGATTGAAGAAGCCGGAAGAAACAGGCTGGTAGTGGGTTCGCAAGCCAGAATTCTTTACGCCGACAGCGAGGGCCGGATTAAAATTGCGGAAGCATTTAATAAAGCAATTCGCGATGGAATTATTAGCGCTCCAATTGTATTGGGACGAGATCACCACGATGTGTCAGGAACCGACTCGCCTTTCCGCGAAACTTCGAACATTTACGACGGATCTTCTTTCACTGCCGATATGGCGATTCAGAATGTAATTGGCGACTCATTCAGAGGTGCGACCTGGGTCTCAATTCATAACGGAGGTGGCGTTGGCTGGGGCGAAGTAATAAATGGCGGATTTGGAATGACAATCGATGGCTCGGTTGACTCAGAGAGAAGATTGAAGCAAATGCTTTTCTGGGATGTCAACAACGGGATTGCACGCCGCAACTGGGCTAGAAACGATTCGGCCATGTTTGCCATCAAACGCGCTATGCAGGAAAACCCAAATCTGAAAGTTACTCTGCCAAACCTAGCAGATGATACGTTGATTGAAGATTTATTAAAACTAAATATTTCGCCAGATTCAAATGTGTGAAAAATTTCTCAACGACATTGCAATCAGCCAGATAATCAATCATTAGTCAAACATTAACGAATACGGGCGAGAAATTTCAGACTTGAGCTCTTCAACACCAAAAGCCCTGCTTTTTCTTATTGTCTCACGGCCAGCAAAGAAGACCAAAACTGTCGGGACAGTAAAAATGCGGAATTGAGCAGCTAACTCAGGAGACTTATCGGACTCTACATAAACCATTCTCATTTTTGGGAAGGTTTTGGAAATCATTTCAGCAACTTTGGGCTTTAGCACATGGCAAACCGAGCAAATTTCAGTAGAAAAATAAGCTAAAACAGCATCATTCTCCAGCAAAGCCACTTCAAAATTTTGAATTGAACTGATTGTTTCCATGATTTAATATTGACCGGTTGACAGCAAGACCAAAGTACATGCAATTTCAGGATAGATGCCAGCAGCAGATAGTTTGTCTATAAACTCAGGATTTTCGGTCCCGGGATTAAAAATAACCCGTCTTGGCTTTAAACCTAGAATATACTCGTAGTATTCGGCCTGATTTTTAGGACCAACATATAGCGTAACTGTATCGATATCGTCAAAAACTTTCTTGTCCGCATCAAACGGAATTCCCGCGACATTCCCTTTTTTTAAGCCAATTGCAACAACTTCTTCATTATGGTCCACCAACGAGCGAATGGCTTTATTCGAATATCTTTCGGGATTTTCACTTGCCCCGATTACTAACGTTTTCATGTTGATTTTTTGGTAGTAAACAACAATTATACTAAGCCTTTGTTTGGCGAAGAGTGAAACACACGGTCGTTCCGGTACCCTTTTTACTCAAGATTTTTATTTCTCCGCCATCATTTTTAATGAATTCGTGGCAGAGCATTAAACCTAATCCTGAACCCTTTTCATTAGCAGTTCCAAAAGTTGAGACATGGCTATTTGAATCAAAAAGATATGGAATTTTTTCTTCATCAATTCCAACCCCGTTATCGGCAACACAAACACGAACAAGTTCACCTTCGTCAACCACGCTGACACTGACAGTTTGGTCCGGGAAGGAGAATTTGACTGCATTTGAGATCAAATTTCGCAGAATGAGGTTAAGCATGTTCTTATCAAAAAGAACTGAATAATTATACTTCCCTTCAACATTCAACTTAATTCCTTTATTCTCCGAAAACCTTGAATTCAGTAGAATATTATTATCGATTGCCGCTTTAAGATCAACTTTTTCAGGATTAAACTCCATAGATTCCTTTTGTGTTCTGGCCCAAAAAAGTAAATTATCAAGCAAATAATAAGTTGAATCGGCTTCGTCTTTTAGCTCGGCCAAAATCTGGCTTCTCAACTCTTCATCAAACATTTCCGGGCTCTCAACCAGCTGCCCGAGAACTTCCTTGAACGCGCCAATTGGATTACGCAAATCGTGCCCAATAATCGAAAGAAACCTGTTTTTTGTTTCATTCACTTTTACTAGTTCCTGGTGTTGCTCTGAGATTCGCTTATTTGTTTCGTCCAACAACAAATAAGCCTTTTTTCTTGACCGGTTGAGACTTACTACCGCTCCTGAAAATACCGTCAGAAGAACAATTCCAATCAGCAGGTATCTTTTTTGCGATTTCTGCTTTACAATTAATAAGTCTTTGATTTCATTTTCTTTTTGAAGCAGAACAATTTCGTTTTCCTTCAATTTCACGTCAAGCTCGGTTTGCAAAGCCGCCAGTCGCTTTCCTTGCTCGTCGTTGTACAACGAATCTTTCAGGAGCGAATATTTCTCGAGGTACTCGTGAGCTTCCTTATATTTATTCATTTTCGAATAAATATTCGATTGAAGAGAAGTAACCAGCACTATTATATCCGGAATTCCGGCTTTCTTTGCCAGTGCTGCACTTTCGCCTGCATATTTAAGTGCGCTGTTGTAATCTCCTGATAAAAATTCAACTTCTCCAAGAATCCACTTGCTTCTTGCAATTCCTTCCACCATGTCCATCGGCTCCATAAGTTCAAGCGCCTGATGAGCCAATTGACTTGCTTTCCAGATATTCTTCAATTTAACATTCGCTTCAGCAAGTCCCAAATAAGCAACCGCTTCGTTCAATTTAGAAGAGACTTTAATGGCCAGATTCAGCGACCGCGTATAATATTTTATTGCTTCCTGATAATTTTTCTTGTCTTTATATATCTCACCAATGTTGTTCAGCGACGCCACCCGGCCCATATTGTCGTCGAGTGTTTCAAAATACGAGTCCGCTTTTTCATAAAACTCTAATGCTTTATCTAAATTACGCCATGTGTGATAGTTAACAGCGATATTCATCATGCAACGGGCAATAAATTTCTTGTTGCCTATTTGCGTAAAATATTTCAGCGCATCCTGAAAGGCATTCAGTCCTTCAGCCCACTTACCCTGGTTTGTATAAATTGCACCCAGATTAAAAGTAACCATTGCCGCCCTCTCTGTGAGTTTGGCTGCCACTGCTTTGTCAAGTGTCTGGTGGAATATTTCGCCTGCCTGCTTATAATCGCCCGTGTTCATATAATACACCCCAAGAGAGTTTAATCCCGTACACTCATCCTCTACATTATTATTCTTGCGAGCAATCGCCAAACCTTTATCTGTGTATGATTTTCCTTTTTCGAAATCGCCTGCAAAAAGATATCCTGCACCAACCAACAAGTTCGCGATGCCATCTTTTGAATGTTCTTTAAGTTCATTCCCCAGAGCAATAGCCTTTTCACCAAATTCAACTGATTTTGCAGGAGATACGTAAATGTATTCTCTCCCAAGCTTTACATAAAGCGATAGCAACTCCGTTCCTGTTCTTTGAGGAACAAGAGCATTTAAACTATCTAGTTTTGACGGTTGAGCAGCTAAGTTAAAAACCAACCCCAAAAGCAAGACGACAGAGGTTGTATATTTTCCAAAAGTTACTGTCACAGTAAATAAATTGTGCACTAAAAATAAATTGATTTACCTGACAAACAAAAAAATGAATCAAGAATATCAAATTAATTTTAGCCCCTTATTGAATTATTAGTCATAAGACTCTAAAAATCAATAAATAGAAGTTTCACCTTCGCAGAAAAAACTAACGAAATCTCTATTTCTCAGTCATCTTCTCCAGTAAGACTACTGCATGTACAGAGATGCCTTCTTCCCGCCCTTCAAAGCCCAGCCACTCTGTCGTGGTCGCTTTAATTGAAACCGCATCTACGTTAATCGAAAGAAGGCTTGCGATGGTTTTTTCCATTTCAGGAATATAGTCTTTTAGCTTAGGACGTTGAGCGGCAACAGTGATGTCAAGATTTCCAACTTTATAATTCCTTGTTCCAATTATTTCATTGGTCCGTTGCAATAATATCTTGCTATCAATATTTTTATATTCCGATGAGGTATCAGGAAAGTGACGCCCAATGTCTCCCATTTTCGCAGCTCCCAGCATTGCATCACAAAGAGCATGAATAACAACATCTCCATCAGAATGAGCAACAGTGCCCTTACTGTGGGGAATGAGAACACCGCCCAACCACAAGGTTTCTCCTTCGGCTAAGCGGTGTACATCATATCCG
>DAOPZV010000124.1:0-9806 GCA_035353575.1 Prolixibacteraceae bacterium
ATAAGCCTGTCCCTTTTTCCCATCAGCAAATTTCGGAGAACCTACTTTGGTTGCCGAAGTGTTCGATACCAAATCTTTATAACTTCCCTCGAAAGGCATATAGAAGACTTCGCCGCTGTATTTCGGCACATACGGAGAATCGTTCTGGATGATGGTTTGAATCTCAGCCTGAGTCAAAGCTTTATTGAAGAAGCGGAGTTCGTCGAATTTACTTTGGTCTGATTTGTGATCCCAGTATGCAAAGTTTGGCGCACCGGAGAAAATCGAGATGGTTGAACATCCTGTCCAATCGATACCGGTGTTGGCAACTGTTGCTGCCACTGCTCCATTGATATAAACGGTACAACTGGTTTGTGAAACAGTAAAAGCCAAATGAGTCCATTCATTTGATGGAGCAATAATACCGCCATTATTCCATGTTTCGCTTGCGCCATTTCCGACGTTCAGTTTAAACCGTTGCTCCGTCGCACTGCCTTCGCGGAAGAATCGTAAACCTTTTTTACGCGCCTCATCAGAAGAACTGCTTGGATCAGGACTGATTGAAATCAAGCCAGCACGGTCAGGGCTTGCGTTCAATTTACACCAGAATTCAGCAGAGAATTCAGTACCAGTTAACCCAGTCAATGGGAAAGTTAGGTACGAATCGGCAGCACCAGAATATGCATTGATCCCCTTCAAACCTGTTCCAGCAAATCCGGGAGTTCCGACAATCGTTGCAGCTTTGAAACTGATTTTTTCAACATAGTCGCCATCAAACGGCATGTAGAAAGTTTCGCCCGCATACAAAGGAGTGTAAGGTGGCTTCTTTTCGAATTTTACCGATTTGCTGGTCGTTTTTCCCTGGAGGTCAGTTGCATCTATTGTAAGTGTGTGAACTCCGTTGGTTACTTTATTATATAGGTATTCTTTCACCGCGCGGCGATAATCTTTGAATTCAGCATAGTTCACGATTTCAGTTCCATCCATTTTAACTGAAATTGATTTGAGTTCGATATCATCGGTAGCTTCAAACTGAATATCTACTGAAGTTACCAGTTCAGGAACCTGAATTTTTACGCCTTCCGTAGGATATTTGATGGTAATAACCGGGGCAGAAGCATCGGCGCCTGGCGCCACTGCGGTAATTGGATCAATGCCTTCGTTACAAGCCACTGCAAAAACAAGGAAGAACAGGCACGCAATTATATTTTTTATGCTTTTCATTTTTTTTCGTTTTAAGTGGTCAAACCGATTATTTCTTCAAAGCTGGCAGTAAGTCAACCTGGGCTTGAGGATATGGAAGGAAAATTTTCGCGTCAGTAAATGTTCTTCCATCGTAGCTCAGTTCCGAATATTTTCCTAACCGAACCATGTCGTAATAGCGGGTACCCCATTCCATGGCCAGTTCGGCGTATTTTTCGTTCATCACTGCAGCATTATCAACGCTTGTAAGTGCTGGCATCGAAGCTCTCGCTCTAACTGCATTTACTGCATTAAGCGCTGTCATTGCTGAGTTTGTTGCTCCCTGAGTAAGTGCTTCTGCATACATTAGCAGAATTTCGGCATAACGAATACAGGTGAAATTTTTGTTGGTTCCGTAGTCGGTGCGGCCCGGAGTTAGCTGGTCTGAAGGTAAATAGTGTTTTCCACTGGCAAAAAGTTCGCGGGCAAAATCGTTAATTTTGTCGCCAGAACGGGTTGTGTTCGAAATCCAACTTGGTAATGTGGCATATTTCGAATCTTTTTGCAACTCGGCAATTCCACTGTTAGTGAAAAGGACACTGGTTTCCAAACGGGTAGTTTCACCACGATCGAGCATAAATTTGACGTATTTCAGACTTGGCTCGAAGAAACCCCAGCCATCTCCTGCTCCGGTAACTTTAGGCGTCCAACCTTGTGGTCCGAAGAAAGCATACAGATAAGCATAGTTGTCGCCCGAACCTTTTCCGAAATCGGAATACTGCATTTCCAGGATGTTCTCGTTGTTCAGTTTGCCTTTTATCTTGAACAGATTATAATAATCAGATTCGAGCGAGAAAACGTTGGATTTAATGATTTCGCCGGTTGCATCGGCCACCACCTGGTAGTTTTTCAATTCGAGGTTTGCCAACGCCTTTATTGCCAGCGCGGTATATTTGGTTACTCCGCCGGGAATATCAGTTCGTTTGTTCGGATGAACAGCCGGTAAAAAAGAAATGGCTTCGTCCATTTGTGCCGAAATGTGTTTCATCACTTCGTCCTTAGTCGCCAATTTTGCAACCAGCATTTCAGAAGGATCGGAACTGGTTGGGATGAAAATTGAACCCCAAACCCGGGCAATATTGAATAACCACCAGGCACGAATAACCTTTACTTCAGCAATATACTGATCGGCAAGCGCTTTATTGGTAGCATGTTCCTTGTAAAGAGCAATTTGGTCCATGGCCGATTGTGCCGTAAAAATATATCCATAGTAGTTTTGCCATACCGAATTGTACATCCAGTAGTCTTTGTTGTAATTGTATAAATCTGTTTCGTGGTAGTCGTTCTGATCATAAGTTCCGCCACTACCTCCGCCAGAGTTTACGTCATCTCCGCGAACAGAAATCAGAGGGAAGTTTTCCCAGGCAATGTCATTGAATGTGGCATAAACACCTTTCAAAGGCAAATCCATATTGCTGGTGTTGGTGTAATCGGTTTGTTGAGTGAACGTTGTGTTTTCGGGCAGTACGTCCAGCTTATCCTGACATGCAGTTGTTGCAAGCAAAGCAGCAAATGCAAACATCATTTTTATGGTGTAATTTCTAAGTTTCATAGTAATCAATTTTAGGCGTTAAAATTTGATATTCAGTCCAAGTGTATAAACTGCCGGAATAGGATATGTTTGGGTATCTATGCCATCTTTTATTTCGGGGTTAAACCCGTTGTATTTGAAGAAGGTCAAAGGCCGGTCAGCTGTCAGCGAGATGCGCATATCCGGAAGTAGAACTCCAAATGCATTTTGCTTTTTCACATTATACGCCAACTGAATGTTTTGAATGCGGAAGAATGAACCATCTTCGACAAAATAGTTGCTCATTTTCTGGTTCCAACCTCTGCGTAAGCCTGATGATGAAGGATATTTGTTCGATGTTCCCTCGCCATGCCAGCGGTTCTTAGCCAGATCGGCGTCCAGGTTACCATCAGCAGTCCAGATGATTTCACCGCGTTTCCGGTTCAGGATTTTATTGCCCGATTGCCCTACCATATTGGCCGACAAATCGAAGTTTTTATACGAAACATTGAAGTTGAAACCATACATGAAGTTGGGAAAGTATGAGCCCAAAACTACACGGTCGCTGTCGTCAATTTTGCCATCGTTGTTTTCATCTTTGTATTTGAAATCGCCGGGAACAAGGCCATTGGCTTTTGCAAAGGAGTCGGCATCAATTTCAGCCTGGTTTTGGTAAACGCCAATCACTTCACGGCCAAAGAATGCCAAAAGTGGTTGCCCAACAATTGAGCGTTGACGGAATTCAGCACTACCTCCATCAATATACGGCTGTCCGTAAAGGTCGCGAACTTCGTTTTTCAGTGTCGAAATGTTAGCGCCAATTGAGTATTTCAAATCTTTGTTCAGTTCGTCACTCCAGTTTAGTGAAAGCTCGATTCCTGAGTTACGGATAATACCTACGTTTTTCAGAACGCTTCCGCCAATAGCCGGAATGGTTACACTAATCGCTGCATTTTTGGTATCACGGATAAAATAGTCGGCATCAACAGCCAGTCGGTTTTTAAACAATCTTGAAGTTAAACCAACATTAGTTTCTTCGGTAACTTCCCATTTTAGCGACGAGTACGTATTTGAAGTTTTTGTTCCGGAGACAAGCACACCACCGATGGCCGTTTGTTTAACACTGGTTGTATTGGCACCATCGCTTGCCTGGATGTTATCGTTACCAAGCTGCCCCCAACTTGCGCGGAGTTTCAGGAAGTTGATCACCGGATGTCCTTTCAGAAAGCTTTCTTCAGAAACCACCCACCCGGCACCAACGGTTGGGAAGTAGCCCCATTTCTGCTGATATTTCGAGCTGCCATCGGCCCTCATTGTTCCGTAAACCAGATATTTATCGGCAAAATTGTACGACAAACGACCGAAGTAAGAGAAACCGTATTGGTGTGTTCCATTATCTCCAACTTTATCAGCCACTTTCGTTGCCGATTGATCGATGTACCACGACTGTTCATTATCGGTTGGGAAATTAAGACCCTGCGCTCCCAGTGCATTTGAGGCTTCGTCGCGGAAAGAAGTACCAGCCATTGCGGTAATTCCGTGTTTCCCAAACTTATCGGTGTAGGTCAAAACATTATCCCAAATCTGGTCTGAATAATTTGTCATCCAGCGAGTTAAAGTTGCATCTTTCTGCTGAAAGCTATTGCCAATAAAATAAGGAAGGTTTACCTTTCTTTCGTCAACCGAGGTAAAAGCGTGATTATAAGTAGTTTTATATGAGAGCTTTTCAGGGATCAGATCGAGCTTCACATAGAAATTGGCGAGCATTTTCCTGGTTTTGAACCTATCTGTATTGTATTTTAAGGTTGGCATTGGGTTTTGCCCGCTGCGATAGCCCAAGTCCTGCGCATTGGCAAATTTTTCAGGCCAGGCGTTCACATTTTGCTCGTCGTAAACCGGAAGGATTGGCACAGCAAAATAAGCCAGATTCCAGGCACCAGCCTCTTCGCTCCATTTCAGGGCGTTACTAAAAATCATATTTCCGCCAATGGTCATCCAATTGTTTACCTTGAAATCTATTTTGGACCTGAGGTTGAAACGCTGGTATTCGTTTTTCATATCCAGAATACCTTCCTGATCAAAATAGCTCGCACCAAGCGAATAGGTTGTTTTCTGGTTTCCGCCGGTTACACCCAGACTATGATTTTGAATTTGTGCCGGACGCATAATTTCTTTATACCAGTCGGTGTTTACATCAGGAACATTGGGGTTGATGCGGCTACGGCCGTAGCGCTGCATGGCATTCAAAATAAAGCTGGCATCGGCAGCTGAGCCCGATTCCATGGCCATTGTGGTGAATTGCTCTGCATTAGCCATCTTCAGAACATTTTGTGCAACCTGCGTTCCGTAGTAGCCATCGTAGGTAATTTCTGATTTTTGGTTGATGGCTCCCGATTTGGTTTCAATCAGCACAACACCATTTGCGGCACGAACACCATAAATAGCGGCAGCCGAGGCATCTTTCAACACCGAAATGGAAGCAATGTCTGTCGGGTTAAGGAAATCAATGTTGTCGAAAAACATTCCATCCACAACATACAAAGGCGCATCGTTATTATTCATAGTTCCATCGCTATTTCGCGGATAAGAACCAACACCGCGCACACGTATCGACGGTGAATTTCCCGGACCGCCATTGCTCACCACCTGCAAACCGGCAACTTTACCTTGCAACGACTGCATGGCCTGCCCGGCGGGTGTTTTAACAAGGTCGTCGGATTTTACGGTTGAAATGGATGAAGTGAGGTCTTTTACTTTTTGTGTTCCATAACCAACCACTACCACTTCATCAACATTGAATGATTCCTCTCTCATTTGAACGTTGATTGTAGCTTTGTTATTTACGGGAATTTCCTGAGTTTGCATTCCGACGAAGCTTACAACTAAGGTGGCTTGAGGATTGGCCTGGATGGTAAACAGCCCGTCAACATCAGTAATTGTGCCTTGCATCGTACCTTTTACAAGGATACTCGCACCTGGCACCGATTCGTTCTTTGCATCAGTCACTTTCCCTTTTACTGTAATTGTATTTTGAGCAAAAAGTAGTGATACTGAAAGCAAGAGATTCAGTAAAACAAGTAGTTTTTTCATAAATTCATTGTTTTAGTTATCAAAAATTCGCAAATCAAAATTATGACAGCTTAAATCCAACTAAAAACAAATCGATACACCTCTAATTCATCAGGCAAAAAAGATGTGCGAATATTTTGCACAATTACCACATCAGAAAAGCCAGATATAGATGTAATCATTTTATTTCCTGAGAAATATGAAATATTGATTTTTCACATCCTGAAAAAAACAATTTTGCCCATAAGGCTTCAGGATGAAGTAAAAATTGAGATTTTGAATACGCCGGTGGGTCAAATTTGCGATTTTTACTACTTTTAATTTGTTTTTAAGCAGCAAACAATGATCGGCAACCTGAGAACGCGATTCTTTTCCATCTTTTTCGCTATTTTACTGGTGGCAATTGCAGTAATTTCATTTGCTACTCCCAACCTATTTTTAAAGAATTACACCAAACAGGAATACAAGGCCGCCAGCCAGAACTGGAGTGTAACTCAGAGTACCAATGGCTACATGTATTTTGCCAACAACAGTGGTTTACTCGAGTTCGACGGGATAAGCTGGACGCTATATCCGTCGCCTAATGGCGGCATTATCCGGACGGTGGCGGTCGATAAAAACAACCTCATTTTTACTGCGGGATACCGGGAGCTAGGTTATTGGAAAAGAAATCACCAGGGGAAGCTGGAGTATTTCTCGCTTAAGTCGCAGATTGAAAAGGATTTTACAGCAAACGAGGAATTCTGGAATGTAATTACCCAAAACAACCGCGTTTATTTTCAGTCATTCTCAAAGATTTACATTTACAATTACCAAGAGTTTGAATTAATTCATTCAGAAGGCTTTATCAACTCCATTTCCGACGGTGGCGACAGAATCTTTGTAAATATTATGGATCGGGGAGTTTACCAGATTTCAGGAACTCAGATTACCCCGTTTCTGGTAGATAATTACTTCAAGCAGAAAGAAATCCGATTCGTTATTTCATTAAATTCAGGATTAAAACTAATTGCAACAGCTAACGACGGAATTCAGAAATACGATGGCAAAAAGCTTGAAATTTGGAATAAAGCTCAAGACGACTACTTCCGAAAGAATATTATAAACCGATTCTGCCTTTCTTCTGATGGTCAGATTATTATCGGGACAATTTTAGATGGTATTTCAATCTTCGATCAGGCTGGGAATTTGCTGCAACGGTTTAACAAAGAAAATGGCCTGCAAAACAACACCGTACTTGGTGTCTATTCCGACGTAAATAAAAACATTTGGATTGCACTGGATAAAGGCATTGATTTCATTTCTTTTTCGTCCGATCCATCCTATTCGATTGTCGGGCGAAAGGAACTTGGGGCTGTTTACTCGGCTGCTACATATCGGAATAAACTCTATCTGGGAACCAACCAGGGGCTGTATTTCAGATCGTTGCACAATACCGGGGAGCCTTTTACTTTGGTTCAGGGAACGCAGGGGCAAATTTGGGATTGTAAGGTGATAGACGATCGTCTGTTTGTGAACCATAACAGAGGCATTTTTGAAATTAGCGACGACCGGGTTAAATTTACCCAAACTCCGGGAGCTTTTGCAATTGTTGAGAATCCGCTAAAACCGAATGTCCTTGTACAAAGCACGTATTCAAACCTTTTGTTTTACCGGAAAGAAAACGATCAGTGGAAACGTAGCAAAACCATCTATAAATTCAACGATTTGATTCGTTATCTGGAGATTGATCATCTGGGAAACTATTGGGCCGGACACATGTATCGTGGCATTTTCAGGTTAAAATTCGACAACCGCGATTCGTTGGTTTACAATCGCTACTATGGGCATTCTGTGTTTGGAAAAGACGATAACATTCATGTTTTTAAGGTAGAAGGGCGCATTGTTTTTACCACTGCCGAAAAGCTTTTCACCTTCGACGATTTGAAAGATACAATTGTTGAATACTCATCGCTGAATCAGAAATTAGGCGCTTACAAAAGTGCAACACGAATTATTGCGGCCCCCGAGCACCGTTATTGGTTCATTACCAATCAGTCGTTCGGTCTTTTCGACATACAAAATTCGTCGGTGAAGAAGATAAAGGAATATCCGGCTACACTTTTTAACAACCAACTGGTTACCGGCTACGAAAATGTTTTTCCGCTAAATGCGAGTAAAGCAATTCTTTGTCTCGAAAACGGATATGCTGTTTTAAATGCTGATACGATAAGTCCGGCGTCGCTTATTTCAGAGAAGAAACCTGAATTGCGCAGAATTTCGGCGAGCGGAAACAATGATCAGCTGACCGATTTACCCATCGACGAAAAAGGCTTTAAGGTTCATTTTAACCGGAACAACCTGCATTTGCAGTTCTCGTTCCCGTTTTTTAGCAGTAATAAGGTTAAATATCAATCGTTTATTGATGGCCTCGACCAACGATGGTCGGACCCGATTGACGAGCCGATTTTTAGTTTTAAACGAATTCCTTCCGGCCATTACACCATCAGAATACGGGCAATAAACACGTGGGGCGAATCGAGTCGGGAGTACGCAACATCATTGAATATTTTGCCACCCTGGTATCTTTCGGTTGTTGCCTACATCTGCTATGTGCTTGCCGCATTGAGCGGGCTTTTACTTTTCCGCAAGCGAATTATTGCCAAAACGCGGCTGAAAGAAAGCCGTGAACGCGAAGAACAGGAACGAGAACTGATCAGGCTGCGAAACGAAAAACTTCAGGCCGAATTGTCGTTCAAAAGCTCCGAACTGGCCAGCTCAACGATGGCAATCATCAAGAAAAATGAGTTTTTAATGGAGATGAAAGAAATCCTGAAAAACCAGAAAGAAGTTCTTGGCATACGCTATCCCGACAAATACTACGACACGCTGGTTCGGAAGATTGACGATAATATGAGTAGTGTGGACGACTGGAAAGTGTTTGAAGCCAACTTTGAACGGGCACACGAACAGTTTATGAAAACGCTGAAAGACAATTATCCTGATTTGACGCCGAGCGATTTGCGACTTTGTGCTTTTCTTCGGATGAATTTATCGTCGAAAGAAATTGCTCCACTGCTCGGAATCTCGGTGCGCGGAGTTGAAAACCACCGTTACCGCTTGCGCAAACGCCTCAATTTGGATGCCGATAGCAATTTGACGGAGTTTATGATCAAACTTTAGCAAACGCTTCGATTTACCGAAAACATTAATTCGTCAACATCTGTTACCAATTCATCAACAATCGTTTTCTTTGCAAAACGACAAAACTTAACACCATGCTTGCCTCAGGAAATATCATCAAGATGCGGTCGGAATATGCCGATCCGGTTCAGTATTTTTTACCAATGGGCGAAACCGAATTGCCCATGAACGAGCTGGTTGGTAAAAAAATTAGTCTGAAATTTACCGGGCAAATCAATTGCATAGCCTGTGGCAAAAAGACCAAAACATCGTTCGGACAGGGCTTTTGCTACAATTGCCTGCAAACTTCGCCCGAAGCCAGCGAAACCATTATGCGGCCTGAATTGTCGAAAGCGCACCTGGGCATTGCGCGCGACATGGACTGGGCACGCGAGCACGATTTGATCGATCATTTTGTTTACCTTGCCGTATCGGGCGAATTGAAAGTAGGGGTCACCCGCCATCACCAGGTGCCAACCCGCTGGATCGACCAGGGAGCAAGCCGTGCCATTATTCTGGCCAAAACACCCAACCGTCATATTTCAGGAGTCATTGAGGTGTTCCTGAAAAGCTTCTTTTCGGATAAAACCAACTGGCGTTCAATGCTTCAGAATAAAGATATTCAGGAATACGACCTTCCGGAGGAAAAAACGAATGCTTACCAATTGCTTCCGGCTGAATTGCAGCAGTATTTGTACAACGACAATCGGATTTGGGAATTTCACTACCCGGTTGTACAATTCCCGGAGAAAATTACCAGTGTTTCGTTTGATAAAGATCCGGTAATTGAAGGGATTTTAAATGGGATAAAAGGACAATACCTGATATTTGCCGACGGCAAAGT
>DAOPZV010000124.1:9906-11511 GCA_035353575.1 Prolixibacteraceae bacterium
CCATCTCAGTAAGTGTGTTTTTTCCTTCTTTCTCCCGCTTTTTTTTCGTTAATTTACCGCCTCTTTAAAAAATTCAACTAATTGTTATGGAAACTATAGACTGGAAAAACATAGGCTTCGGATACCTGAAAACAGATTATAACGTTCGATGCTACTACAAAGATGGCGCATGGAGCGAACTGGAAGTGAGCGATAGTGAAATGGTAACCATGCACATGGCCGCCACTTGTATTCATTACGGGCAGGAATCGTTTGAAGGATTGAAGGCTTTCCGCGGACAAGACGGAAAAATCCGCATTTTCCGCATGAACGAGAACGCTAAACGTATGCAAGACTCAAGCCACGGAACCATGATGGCCGTTCTGCCGATTGAAAAGTTTGAAGAAGCTGTGGTGAAAGCAGTAAAGCTGAACGAACGTTTTGTTCCACCTTATGAATCAGGCGCATCGCTGTACATTCGTCCGTTCTTGTTCGGAACAAGCGCCCAGGTTGGCGTTAAACCATCAACCGAATACACGTTCATTGTGTTTGTAACACCGGTTGGCCCATATTTTAAAGGCGGATTTCAAACAACCCCGTTTGTAATTATGCGCGAATTCGACCGCTCAGCGCCACTCGGAATGGGAAAATTTAAAGTAGGAGGAAACTATGCTGCCAGTTTGGTTGCAGGCGAGAAAGCTCACCAATTAGGCTATTCGAACGTATTTTATCTCGACGCTGCAGAAAAGAAATACATCGATGAATGTGGCGCTGCCAATTTCTTCGGAATTAAAAATAACACTTACGTTACGCCAAAATCAAGTTCAATTCTGCCGTCGATTACCAATAAGAGTCTGATGGTTTTAGCCGAAGATTTGGGTATGACTGTTGAACGCCGCCATATTCCGGTGGAAGAACTGGCAACATTTGAAGAAGCCGGAGCCTGCGGAACAGCAGCGGTAATCAGCCCCATTGAACGCATCGACGATTACGACACGAAAGTTTCTTATGTGTTCTCGAAAGACGGACAGCCAGGCCCAATCAGCGAAAAGTTGTACAAAAAACTTCGTGCCATTCAGTATGGCGACGAGCCTGATACGCACGGTTGGGTAACCGTGGTTGAATAAAAAGACATTGACTAATACAGAAAACCCTGTTTGGAGAAATACCAGACAGGGTTATTTTTTTTGAACTTCGGAAATCCAGTTTCCAATTCAAATCAAGTTGCGGCAAGCCGTAAACCCAGTTTCTAACCTGAATCTGTTTGCGGGAACTCAGAAACTCAGTTTCTAATCGGAATTGAAGTTGCGGCAGGCCAGAAACTCAGTTTCTGAGCAGAATCCGATTTGCGGGGGCTTAGAAACTCAGTTTTGGGGCAGAAGTAAATTTGCGGCTGGTTGGAAACTGAGTTTTTAGAAAATACTTGAAGGTGATTGTTCGGGAAATAAAGATTTTAGTTGAAAGAATAATCCGGCCTATAAGCGAATCACAGATCCGCAACTTGGAGGTGCTGATTGCAAATCAACACCAGCCATCCTGAACGGTATTGTGCTATATCCGGAGAAGCTTGGTGTACAAAAAACTTCGTGCCATTCAGTATGGCGACGAGCCTGATACGCACGGTTG
>DAOPZV010000125.1:0-1428 GCA_035353575.1 Prolixibacteraceae bacterium
ATAATCCCTTCGCCCAATTTATATTTTCCACGTGCCTGCTGTGCCGCGCTATAACCGTAAGCAGCTTCAATAATAATGCTTTCAGTCTCGCGGTTTAAAATGGTTAGGAAACCGCGTTCAGCTTTCAAGTGCTTAATTACCATTTCCAATATTCCAGATAAATCGTTTTTCAGTTCCTTGCTCTGAATCAACCGCTGACTGATATCAAAAAGTAATACAAGCTCCTTGAGCCCGTAACATTCATTGCCTGCCTTTTTACATTTGAATTCCATCTGAAATTATCTTTTTGACAATGAATAAATATACTTAAAATCACTATGTGCAAATTTTTATCTATTTAATTTCATTTTACTTAAATTGATGTAATTTAATTGTCATTTTAACAAATTAATAACAAAATAAGGAACGTCCATTCTAAATATTAATAGGAATAATAATCATTGAATCGCCTTTTATCAGCATTGAACCCATTGGTGCTTATTTACAAATGATTATGTGTTAAACTAAATTTATGAATCGAACAACTTTTTTGATTGGTCTTTGGGCTGATTTGAATTGTTAACTGAGTCGTCAATAGCCGATTCGACGAATTGTTCCTGTGTTTTCAGGTCAACATCCTGCATTTGTAGTTTTGCGTCGTGTGGCAGTACTCGAACGCTTCTGTTAATTCTCAGTTGTGGCTGCTTTTATTTTATAGTATTGCCTGATGCGAACAAACAAAAAAGCCGTCCGGGAATATACCAGACGGCCTCTTAAATCACTAATCACCGACTAAACTAAGCTTTATCTGTTTTCTGTTATTCTGCCCTCGTTAACTAATTTCTGGAGAACCAATGCTTCTTCTTTATCTGCAACCGATTTTGTAACCAACTGTGCTTCTTTACGAAAATCAGTTATGTCATTTGCCGATAAACACTCACGATCAATATTTGTGCTACTTTCAACACCTTCATTTCTTTCAATTAACTGCCGGGTAACTTTTGCTTCAGCCTGATCTGCCAACCACTTGGTAACCAACTGAGCTTCTTTTTGGTAATCGATGCTCTCACTAAACTCGGTATCAACAAACGTAATTCTATTGTTTAGTTCAGCTAGAATTTGGCTAGCACTTGTCAACTTCGAATCTTTTAATTCGTGATTTACCGTTGCCTTAACATTTGAAACACCGACTAAACACAGCGCGCAAATAATGATGAATGATTTAATTGTTTTCATGACTTCTTCTTTTAATTGTTTTCTATTTTCTGTTTTTCTTTTCTGTTTCAATTACGATTCAAAAATACATCTGCCAGGTGCACTTCTAAAAATAGAATAGACTGTTGACTGTTTTTTGCCGGTGAATGGTGTGTTTTTAAGTTTTATTTAGTTACAAACTGAGAAAATTATTAAACATTGGTGCCAATAAATGCAACAAACTAGTTTGCAAAA
>DAOPZV010000125.1:1528-11426 GCA_035353575.1 Prolixibacteraceae bacterium
CAAAATAAAAAAGCGGCTACCACTTCAATACGTGGCAGCCGCTCATACTATAAGTTTTTGACCTTTATGTTATTTTCTGAATGCAATTTTAAAGGTGTAAACCTGCCAGTCAGGCGCATTTTCAGGCTTAGTTATCAAAAGTTCTTTAGCAGATTGTTTCCACGAAAGTTTTTCTTTGCAACCAAGCAATTCGACTGATGCTATTGATTTGGAATTCAATTTTGTATCACCTCCCAAGGCCTCGATTTTGATGTTGCCTGTTGGCTTACTCATGCAAAACGCATAAAGCGTTTCGCCTTTGGTTGTGAACCGAAAATCGTTCGATTCGTATGGACGGACGTCTTTTACTCCACCAAATTGCCCTTTTGCCTGGTTTTTTGAGGTTGACGGCCCTTCACCATAAATTTTCCAGGGCCGAGTTCCATAAATAGCTTCGCCATTCACTGGTGTCCACTTAGAAATTTCATCCAGTATTTTCAACACATCAGGCTCCAGATCTCCTTCAGGAGTTTGAACGACGTTCAGGAGCAAGTTTCCGTTTTTACTCACTATATCAACCAACATCTGTATAACTTCAGTACCTGTCATATATTTTTGGCCGGTGCGATAATACCAGTCGCCAATTGAAGTATCGGTTTGCCATGGGAAAGGACTGATTGAATCCAGAGCTCCGCGCTCAACATCCTGAACCCAGCGGCCCTCTGATGGGCGCAATTTGCAAGTATATACAGCTTCGAGCTTTCCTCCATTCTTTTTCATATCCTGATTGTAGAAATGTGTCAGCATAGTTCGGCCGATTTCTCCAAAAGGCAATTCACTATCAGAATAAAGCAAATCAGGATGGTACATATCGACAAGCTCAGTTATTTTGGAGAGCCAGTCCTTTTGGTTCTCCGGATCTTTGGTTAGCCATTCCTTATCATCCGGGGCAGTTTTCTTGTGATACAGGTCGGCATATTTCTCGTCGTTTCCATCATAAGGAACACCAGCCATAGGGCCAGTTTTATCTGCTCCGCGTGCCACCTGAAACCAGGTATAGCTTGCGCCCAAATGCTCCGAAACACCAAATCGCAGTCCTTCTTTTTTAGCGGCCTGTTGCCACAAGCCAACTACGTCTTTTTTCGGGCCCATGTTCACGGCGTTCCATTTATGAAGTTTGGAATTCCACAAGAAAAAATTGTCGTGATGAGTACCCATGCTCACAAAGTATTTGGCACCAACTTTTTTATACAAAGCCATCAGTTTCTCGGGATCCCAGCGCTCGGCTTTCCAGAGCGGAATAATGTCTTTGTAGCCAAATTTGGAAGGATGTCCGTAAGTTTTCACATGGTAATTGTAGTAGCGGGTTTCCCACTCTTTACCCTCCTGAATGTACATGTTCCGGGCATACCAATCGCCCTGACGAGGCACAGCTTGCGGGCCCCAGTGCGCCCAGATACCAAATTTAGCATCACGAAACCATTCGGGATATTGATATTGCCTCAGCGACTCGTCGGAAGTATTAAATTTATCAGGAAGCTGCTTATTGCTCTGTGCGAGACCCGATAATGCCAGGGCTCCTAAAATTGACAAAGAAAACAGAATTTGACTTAATTTTTTGATTTTCATTTGCTTACAGTTTAATTTAGTTAGAGTTTCAAAGACAAAAAAAGATGTAGAGTTCACATCACTCCCCTTTTCTCAAAAGAAAGTCTGAACGAGTACGAACCGAGGCTGAGCTTAAAACAGACAGCCCGTATTAGTTTTCTTAAAGAAACTTATCGAGATTGCGGCGTGAAAGCTCGCTTACCACCTGTTTAATTTCCTCGGCCTGGCTTCGTTTACATACCAGAATGGTGTCTCCTTCCTGAACTACAATTACATCATCGAGGCCCACCACTGCTACCAGGCTGTTTGGAGCCGAGACATACGAATTTTTCGAATTGATAAATATTGCTTCGCCTGCCGAAGTATTTTGGTTCTCGTCTTTTTGTGGATCGTATTTATAAACCTCTTCCCAGCTTCCAAGATCGTTCCAAACGAAATCGCCCTGTACAAGAAACACATTATCGGCCTTTTCCATAATTCCATAATCCATGGAAATTGCATCAACCTGATTGTATGTCTTATCCAAAAATTCTTCATAACTATCTGAATCAATCGCATTGGCAATCTTCAGTAAATCAGCATAAAGCTTGGGAGCATGCCTTTTCACCGAGTCAATAAATACTGAAGTTTTAAATACAAATATCCCGGCATTCCAGAAAAACTTTCCGGAAGCAATGTACGATTTTGCAGTTTCCAGGTTCGGTTTCTCAACAAAGCGGTTTACTTCATACGATTTTATGGCCTGGCCAATCTTCACTTCATCAGCAATTTCGATGTAGCCATATCCGGTGGCTGGCGAATTTGGTGTAATGCCAATGGTTACAATTCCATCTTTTTCTTCAGCAATTTTAGCGGCCGAATCAATACATTCCTGAAACAGTTTGTCGTTTTTTATAAGGTGATCGGCCGGAGAAACAACCATCAGACCATTTGGATCTTTCTTTGCAATAAACAGAGCAGCCAGCCCGATTGCCGGTAATGTATTTTTACCAACCGGTTCATAAATCAAATTTTGCTTTGGCAAATTTGATGTTTGCTCTTCCAGAACATCTCGCTGCGCTTTGCTCGAAACAACATAGATGTTTTCTTCGGGAATAAATGAGGCAAACCGGCTCATAGTTGACTGAATTAACGACTCGTTACCAAAAATTGTTAGGTACTGTTTTGGTTTAGCCTTGCGACTTTTAGGCCAAAATCGCGTACCCGATCCACCAGCCATAATCAGACAATATTTGCTACTCATAATTGATAAATTTTTTATCGTCCAAAGTTAATTCTATTTATCATTCAGCCATTTACTATTTTTCAATTTAACATACGACTGTATTTCAATTGTTAATAGTAAATAATAAAATTCTAAATTGCTTAATACCTGACCTTTATTCTCAAAGCACCTTCAATAGGTTGCCCGGAAACCACAATGGCGTATCCACCTCCGCACCCTGACGTAATTGCCCCAACATACTTTCCAATAAACCTGTTCTCCATTTCTTCCAAAACGCCCGCCGGAACTGTATTTGGGAATATTTTCCGCCATAAATAAAAGGTTTCAGTCATCGCCTGCCCAAGTATATTAATATCTTTTGCCACGATGCCGTCGTAACATTTCTTGCCTGCTTCTCCCAGTTTTTTTATTGCTTCAACTTCAAGATTTTGCTCGATCAGTGGATCGTATCCATCGGGGCGGGGCAAAAGCGGAACCAAATGCAACACGCTAGAGAGCCACTCGCACGTATCCTTATCGTGCACATTTTCGATATTCGACGGCCAGTATTTTCCTTCGTAATCCAGCCTGCTGATTCCGGGGACAAGAAGACCCAAATGATCCTGCGAACCTGAAATATATTCTTTTCCCGGGGGATTTTCAGCTCCAAACAATAATTGAGCGTTCCGAACATGATCGCCTTCCGGAATTTTTCCGCCCCAAAGGTCAAGAGCAACTTTGCGCGAACTGGTAGCCATTCCCGAGCGATCGTTAAACTCCACTGTGGGCCAAATTTGCGCAACTACAACAGAACCCGGATAAATTGACGAAACCCACGGCTGATCGATCCATCCGCCAGCCAGGCAAACCCGGTAAGGAAACTGAAGTTCTCTTTTTGAGTCAGAACTGGAACGAGCAGGCAAGCCTTCTTCCGGAATACGTTCCAGCACAACCAATTCTACGTTGTTTTCCTTGCATATTCTGGCTTTTCCTTCAGTATATCCATCAGTATTTACAACGAAAATATCTGGTTTAATGCGTTTCATGTCTTCCTCAAAATCCAGCATTCCCATTCCGTTCGAAACAAATGCTTTGTAAACGTATTTAACCGCCTGAACCATATAAACCCGTTCTTCCTGGGTAAAATACGGCCGTTTACCTTTCAGTTGAAAAAGATTTTCATCTTGCCCTACGCTCACGTATAGTTTTCCATATTGGGCGGCAGTTTTAAAAAAAGCAACATGCCCGGCATGAAGTAGGTCATAGCATCCGCTGACCATTACTTTTTTGTCACTCATAAATTTGTTTTGGTTGATTTGCCAGTTGCTGGCGGCTAGTAGCTGGCAACTGGCAAAAATTGCAAATTTAAAATTTCTGGTTACTTTATTCCTCCGGTTTGCATTTGAGTCCGAATCCAGTCGTAAGTTTCTTTCATCCCTCTTGAAAGCGGAATTGATGGTTCCCATCCAAGTTTTTCCAGAATCATTGTATTGTCGCTATTACGCCCGCGAACACCCTTTGGCGCATCCAAATCGTAGGTGCGATTAAGTTTTATTCCGGCGATATTTTCAACGATATCAACCAACTGGTTAATCGAAACCATTTCGCTGCTCCCTAAATTTAATGGTTCGAGAATGTCGCTATACATGATTTTCAAGATTCCTTCCACGCAATCGTCAATGTACATGAAACTCCTGGTTTGGTGGCCATCGCCCCAAATGTTAATCTCATTTTTACCATAAAGTTCGGCTTCCAACACTTTGCGGCACATTGCTGCAGGAGCTTTTTCGCGCCCGCCATCCCACGTCCCGTTTGGCCCGTAAACATTATGGAAACGGGCAACACGGGTATTTATTCCGTAGTCTTCGCGGAAATGACGGCACATTCTTTCAGAGAAGAGTTTCTCCCATCCGTAGCCGTCTTCGGCCTGAGCCGGATATGCGTCCGATTCCTTCAACCCCGGATTATCAGTGTCCTGCTGCTTTTCGCCATTGTAAACACATGCCGATGAAGCATAGAAAAAACGATCGATACCCAAATCTTTAGCTGCAAGCAAAAGGTGTGTGTTAATTAAAACACTCAACATACAGTCGGCTTTGTGCGTTTCAATGAAACCCATTCCGCCCATGTCTGCTGCCAGATTAAAAACTTCGTTATACCCATTTAACGCAGTGTAACAGTTTTCTTTCAGATTCAGATCGAGAACCAAATTATCAATGTCTTTGTGCACCTGATACCATTGATTCAATGGTTTTTTGTCAACCGCACGCACATCATGACCCATGTCTTTCAGTTTTCTGGAAAGGTGTCCACCAATGAAACCACCAGCTCCGGCAACTACAATTCTTTTCATCACTTTATATTTTTAACATTAAACAAAATTTGTAACATCAACTACCGCACGGTATAGTCTTGAAAAGTATTTTGAAATACTGTCAATTATTTATACCGCAGTACAAATATCAGGATAAAAAAATAGTCGGCAATGCGGGTATCACAGGGCTTTCCGGCGCAAAGGTTTGCGGAAAGGTTTGCAGAAGAAAAATATGTTGAGAAACATTCACAGAGCGAAGGATTGATTTTGAATTTCGGAGCAAGGAAATAGCAATCTAAATCCTGATTATTCTGTTAGCTTTGTGAATGAAAATCTTTTGCTTCGCCAGTTATGCAAAAAGGGAAAAGGCACGTTTCTTTAAAGGATTTAGCACTGGAACTGGGAGTTTCAATCTCTACAGTGAGCCGTGCACTGAATAACCATCCCGATATTAGTCCGGAAATAACCCAAAAGGTTAAAAAGCTGGCCGCCGACATGAATTACACCCCCAATCCCCTTGCAATGGGGCTTCTGAAACAGGCCACCCGAATGATTGGCGTTATTGTTCCCGATTTGGTCACTCATTTTTATTCATCTGTTATTTCAGGAATTGAAGCAATTGCCGACGAAAAGGGATATTACATTCTGATTGCGTCGTCAAACGAGTCGCTTCGGAAAGAAATGAAGGCCGTGGAGAATCTACTGAAAACCAGGGTCGAAGGATTGATTGTTTGCCTTAGCCAGGAAACAAAAACCTTTGATCATTTCGACCGGCTGGTACACAACAACATCCCGCTTGTTTTTTTCGACCGTGTTTGCCGAACAGCTGAAGTATCGACAGTGGTGGTGGACAACGAAAAGGCCGCGCTGAAAATCACAGAACATTTTTATAAAAACGGTTTCCGGCGTATCGCTTACATTGCCGGTCCCGATCACCTGAATATTTCGAAGGAAAGAACTTCTGGATATTTAAAAGGACTCAAGAAATGTGGCCTCGAATATCACGAAGAGCTTCTCGAAAAATGCAACCTGGGAACCAAAGATGCCATAAAAGCAACAGCTCGCCTGCTTGATCTGCCGGTGCGGCCCGATGCCATTTTTGGAATAAACGACACGGTTGCTTTTGCTGCAATGAAGGAAATAAAGCGCCGCGGATTGAGAATTCCTGAAGACGTTGCATTGGTGGGATTTACCGACGATTTCCATTCAACGGTTGTTGACCCGACACTCACGTCGATCACTCATCCAACATTCGAAATGGGACGGGAAGCTGCAAAACTTTTCTTCCGTAGTATTGAAAACCCGGAAGCGAATCCCGAGCAGATTGTGTTGAATACCAAATTAGTGGTTCGAAACTCTTCAGTGAAACACATTTGAATTTCTCAATATGTGAAGTTTACAGTCGTCAAGTTGCTCAAATGCAATTACTTGTCCAACAATATGCGGTGCCTGAATTCCGCTTCCAAAAAACTGGTTACCGGTATAAACAAAAGCTTCGTCCCATAAACCCTCTTTAATGAAACTCGACAGCAAAATGCTTCCACCTTCAACGATAACTGAAAGAATTTCGCGGTTGTACAATTCGGTAAGTAGTTGCGGAATAACATTCTGAGAAAAATCGAGGTTTATATATTCCAGGTTATCCGTTTTTTTGCCGGATAACTCGGTGAAGACCCACGTGGGCGCCTTGCCGTCGAAAACCACCAGCTCTTTATTCAGTCTGCCTTTTCGGTCGAGCACCATTCGCACGGGCTGATTTCCTGTCCACTCGCGAACCGTCAATGCAGGGTTGTCGAACAGAGCAGTATTTGTTCCGATCAGGATAGCTGACTCTTCAGAACGTTGTTTGTGAACCAACCTTTTCGAAAGAGCATTGGTTATCCACGTCGGATGTTGTGTTTCAGTTCGGTCGGTGTCGATAAAACCATCAAGTGTTTGAGCCCATTTCAGCAAAATATAGGGACGTTTTTTCTCGTGAAAAGTAAAAAACCGACGGTTCAATTCACGGCATTCCTGTTCCAGAATGCTAACTTCAACTTTAATTCCAGCTCTTTGCATCCGCTCAATTCCTTTCCCGGCAACTTTCGCAAACGGATCGATGGTTCCAATCACCACATGCGGAATACGGCTTTCGATAATAAGATCGGAACAGGGCGGAGTTTTCCCGAAGTGAGCACAAGGTTCGAGCGAAACATACAAAGTTGACTGGCTCAATAACTCTGGATTTTTGACCGCACGAATGGCATTTACTTCGGCATGTGCCTGGCCATATTTTTGGTGATATCCTTCGCCAATGATCAGCCCGTTATGCACAATTACGCAGCCCACCATTGGATTTGGAGCTACTTCTCCCATTCCCAACAGTGCCAGATCGAGGCAGCGATGCATAAAAATTTCGTGGCTCATTGGCTAAAAAATTAACTTTGCCAAAAATAGCAATAAATGAAGGCTGGAATTGCAACCATCAGGAAAGAATTGAGCGGAATATACAACAATCAGGAGATTGAGAGTGTAATCGCGTTGATTTTCAATAAGCTAAAGGGATATTCGCGAACACAACTCATTCTTGCAAAAGATGAACCGCTTACTGATTTGGAGAGAAGCAAACTTGGCGATATTATCAGCCGACTAAAAAAGCACGAACCGATTCAATATGTCTTAGGTTCAACTGAATTTTATGGCCTCAGTTTTCTTTGTGCTCCGGGAGTGTTGATTCCGCGCCCCGAAACCGAAGAATTGGTCGATTGGATAATCCGGGAAAATACAACTCTCCGCCCAACAATCGTTGATATTGGGACTGGCACTGGTTGCATCGCCATTGCGCTTCAGAAAAATATTCCGGAATCGCACGTAATGGCATGCGACATTTCGCCGGTTTGCCTGGAGACTGCGGCAAGGAATGCAAAACTAAACAAATCAGATATCGCTCTATTCCAATACGACATAATCAATAATGTTCCGGCTGTAGATTTTCCTGAACTCGATATTGTTGTAAGCAATCCGCCTTATGTCAGGGAATCAGAGAAGTTGTTAATGGAAAAAAATGTGACAGATTTTGAGCCTGAACTTGCATTGTTCGTACCAGACGAAAACCCATTGATTTTCTACGAGCAAATTGCCGGATTTGCCCGATTGAACTTAAAAAATGGAGGAAAATTATATTTCGAGATTAATGAATTGTTTGGGGAAGAATGCTGTAATATGCTAATTGAAAAGGGGTTTGTTCAGGTTGAACTAAAAAAAGACATAAACGGGAAAGACAGAATGATACGAAGTATTAACAGAAGAGACTAATCTCCAACAAATCAACAATTTTAGGTAATTCAAAACAACTTGAATCTTCACACGTTTTTTATACATAGCCCACACTAGTTTCATGAATTTCCGGCGGCTATTTATTTCGAATGATGTTCATCGAATCATGTTCATTCTCTATATTTGTGTAAGACATGCAAGAACAATGTTAGAAACTAAACCACTATCCGTTGAAGCGATTTTTGGTATATATTCTTCTATTCTTTAACCTGATAGCTGTTTCGGGCCTGATATTTGCGACGGTTTCAGTGTACATAAGCCCGGAAAAACTATGGATCGCGGCCCTGTTCGGCATGGCTTATCCGTACATCATTATTGTCAATATTGTATTCATGCTTATCTGGATTTTTGTACGGGTTAAGTTCGTACTAATTTCGCTGATCGTGATTTTGGCCGGGTACAACCAAATTGGAAATTACCTGAAATTCTACGGAAAGCAAACAGATAAAAAGGGAATTAAAATCATCAGCTACAACGTGAAATACTTTATGGGAACCGACAAGTTTCCTACAAAAGAAAATGCCGACCACATATTGGATTACCTACGCCAAAACAACGCTGATATTATTTGCCTTCAGGAAGTTAGATTGAATAAACGCCAGATTTTTGATGCTACTTCAACGAAACTTCCACAAATAAGCCACGTGCAATTGGCTCATGCCAGCCACGCCGGAGGACAAGTTACGTTAACACGTTTCCCGATTGTCAATATGGGTGAGATCCGATTTAAAAATTCGGGTAATATGATCATTTTCACCGATATGCTAATCGATTCGGATACCGTTCGGGTTTACAATTGCCATTTGCAGTCGTATCAACTTCAACCGGCAGAAATAAACAGGATCGACTCGCTCAACTTCGATAACAATTCAGAAGGGAAAGCAAAAATTAAAGCGCTTGCTCAAAAATTTAAAGCTGCAATCATAAAAAGGGCAGAGCAAGCAGCAACGCTTCGTGAACATTTAAACCAATGTAAATACCCGGTAATTGTGTGTGGCGATTTTAACGATACGCCGGTCTCTTTCACATACAGAACTGTGCGCGGCGATTTGAAAGACTCTTTCACAGAATCGGGCAAAGGTACTGCCAATACCTACAACGGAAAACTTCCATCTTTCCGAATCGACTATATATTATATAGCCCGAAATTCACCAGCTGTAACTTTGCAGTTTCAACTTTAAATCACTCCGATCACTATCCGATTAGCTGCGATTTATTTACAGTTGATAAATAACTTTAGCATACGATTGTGAAACAGTGAGTTTCCCTGAATGTTAATTTTCTGTTTCTTTTTCTGCAAGCATTTTGCCGTCTGAAAAAAGTACTTACATTTGCATACCAATCGTTCAGTATGTTGCAAGATGGATAACACAAAAGAATTTATCATTGACGAAGCATTCAAGCTCTTTCTGAATCACAGTTACGAAGCTGTTTCAATCAGCGACATTAGTCAGGCCATTGGATTGACCAAAGGCGC
>DAOPZV010000126.1:0-11387 GCA_035353575.1 Prolixibacteraceae bacterium
GGAGAGAGCGGGATTCGAACCCGCGGTACCCTTTAGAGGTACACACGCTTTCCAGGCGTGCCAATTCAGCCACTCTTGCATCTCTCCTAAAATTATGTGGCTTTTTATTTTCGCGCTCGAAAGTAGTAAAAAAACCAATAGAAAAGCTACTCGCTCATTTCGCCTATCAAACTTTTATTGAGATGAAGTTTTATTTCTTCATGCTCAAGTCCTTGCCCCAACAAAAACATTAATTTGGTAACGGCAGCCTCGGTAGTCATATCCTTTCCGCTAACCACTCCGGCATGTTCAAGCTCGACACCGGTCTCGTACCGAGTCATATTCACTGCACCGCCCTGACATTGAGTAACATTCAGAATAATAATTTTTCGCTTTATCGCATTTTTTATCTGGCTGATCATCCAGCGCGACGTTGGAATATTTCCAGATCCGAACGATTCAAGCACGACTCCTTTCAACCCGGGAATATTCAAAATATTTTCGAACACCATTTTCCCTATCCCCGGAAAGATTTTTAGCACCACCACATTCTCGTCGAAGTGAGTACGAACCTTCAGTATCCCTTTATTCACGTAGCGATGAATATTTTCGTTGAAATATTTTATTTCTACTCCGGCAATAGCCAAAGGCGGATAATTAACTGACGAAAATGCACTGAAATCGTCGGCATGGCGCTTCGATATCCGGTTACCGCGAAACAACCTTGAGTTAAAATAAACGCACACTTCGGGAACAACAGCCTGATCGTGTCGCTTTGCCGATGCAATCTGAATTGAGGTAATCAGATTTTCTTTTCCATCGGTTCGAAGTATGCCGATTGGAAGCTGAGAACCGGTTAATACAATAGGTTTATCAAGGTTTTCGAACATGTAACTTAGCGCCGATGCGGTGTAAGCCATCGTATCAGTGCCATGTAAAATAACGAAGCCATCAAACTTGTTGTAATTTCGTTCAATTGTATTCGCTATTTTAATCCATGTCGTGGGAGTCATATTCGAGGAGTCGATTGGTGGAGAGAAAGTTACCACCTGAAGATTCACGTCTAAACGATCAAGCTCCGGAACTTCTTCCTGAATCTCGTCGAATTTCATTGGAACCAGCGCTCCGTTTGATGATTTTTGAACCATACCGATTGTTCCACCGGTATAAATAATTAAAATCGAAGGTTTTGTTTCCACTTGTTTGCTTTAAAAATCAACTGAATAACTATATTCCGAATAACTTACGGGCGTTATCAGTGGTAATTTTCGCGATATCACCAACAGCCATGTGGTGAAGATCGGCAATTTTTTGCGCAATATGAACTAGATATGAACTTTCGTTTCTTTTTCCTCTGAATGGGGCTGGTGTAAGATATGGAGAATCGGTTTCAAGCAAGATATTTGATGGCGAAATTTCCTTTATTACGTCGTCAATACCGTTTTTTTTGAAGGTCACAATTCCATTTACTCCAATTTTAAATCCGAGCTCAATAACCTTATTCGCCTGTTCCAGCGTTCCGGCAAAACTGTGAAAAACGCCTTTCAGGTTATAGTCTTTCACATCACTCAAAACACTGTACACTTCGTCGAACGAATCGCGAACATGAATCACAACAGGCAAGTTATATTGCTTTGCCAAATCAAGCTGGAACCGAAAGGCATTAATTTGCTCTTCCAAAAATGCTTTTTCCCAATACAAATCAATTCCGATTTCACCAATTCCGTAGAATTTACGTTTCTTCAACCAATATTCAACCAACTGCAATTCTTCCTGATAATCCTGATTTACAGAGGTTGGATGCAAACCCATCAGCGGAAAACAAATATGCGGATATGTATCAACTAAATTCAACAGGTTTTTTACTGTCGAACTATCGATATTGGGAAGAATAATCTTTCGCACATCGTTCGAGTACGCACGCTGGACTACTTCATCCAAATCGTGAATGAAATCAGTAGAATAAATATGGGAATGTGAATCAATCAGCATTTTTTCCAAAATTTCACCAAAATAAGGAAAAATAAAGCACCTGAATATGAAGTGAATATTATCTTATTGTATAAAAAATGAAAGTTCGATATTTTTATGAAAATCACCCTGAATCAGTAAAAAACAAAAAAATATCCCGCAAATTTACCATCAAGGCACATCTGCGGGATAAATAAACGACTATTTCGTGTTGAAACTATACAATTCCCTGAGCCAGCATTGCATCGGCAACTTTAACAAAACCGCCCACATTGGCTCCTACCACATAGTTAACTTTATCTCCTTTTTTACCATATTTCACACAGGTTTCGTGAATGTCTTTCATGATTCGGTGCAAATACATATCTACCTCTTCTCTCGGCCAATTCATTCGAATTGAATTCTGCGACATTTCCAGGCCCGAAACAGCAACACCGCCAGCATTTACTGCTTTGCCGGGAGCGTAGCTAATTGCTTCGGTAAGGTATTCCATCGCTTCGGCAGTGCAACCCATATTTGAAGTTTCGGCAACAAGCTTGCATCCGTTTTGTACCAACAATTTGGCATCTTCCAGGTTCAGCTCGTTTTCGCAAGCACAAGGCATGGCAATATCAACAGCGCATTCCCATGGTTTTTTACCCGGAATAAACTGTGCTCCAAATTCCTCGGCATAAGGAGCCACTACGTCGTTGTTCGATGCGCGAAGTTCGAGCAAATAGTCAACCTTTTCACCTTTAATTCCGTCAGCATCGTAAATATATCCGTCGGGACCTGATATGGTAACAACTTTTCCACCTAATTCATTAATTTTCAGAATAGCACCCCAGGCTACATTCCCGAATCCTGAAACGGCGAAGGTTTTTCCTTCAATTTCCTGACCCAAATTGGCCAACATGTGCTGAACGAAGTAAACAGCGCCAAAACCAGTTGCTTCAGGTCTGATCAAGCTTCCACCCCACCCAAGTCCTTTTCCGGTCAAAACTCCTGTAAATTCATTCCTAAGGCGCTTGTATTGACCAAACAAGAATCCGATTTCACGACCGCCAACACCAATATCGCCGGCAGGAACATCGGTATTCGGACCAATGTGACGCGATAATTCAGTCATAAACGACTGGCAAAAATGCATAATTTCGTTATCCGATTTTCCTTTAGGGCTGAAGTCCGAACCTCCCTTTCCACCACCCATCGGCAAAGTAGTTAAACTGTTTTTGAATGTTTGCTCAAATCCCAGAAATTTCAAAACGCTCAAAGTAACAGTAGGGTGAAAACGCAATCCGCCTTTATATGGCCCGATGGCCGAGTTAAATTCTACGCGATAGCCGCGGTTTACCTGAACTTCTCCACGATCGTCAACCCATGGAACTCGAAACATGACCGTTCTTTCCGGTTCAACAATGCGCTCTAATATTTTTGCTTTTTGATATCTGGGATTTTTCTGGTAAACATCCCATATCGATTCCACTACTTCCTGTACTGCCTGATGAAACTCACGTTCGCCCGGAGTGCGGGCTTTCAGGGCTTCCAAAAATTCATTGATGTCTGCTTTCATACCTCTTTTTTTAATCTTTTTTAGCAAGAAGAAACATGCGGGATATTGATCGCCTGATTTCTCCTGATTTTTGAATTTTTCCTATATCCAAAGGTATGACATTCACGAGTACTTTATTCCATACATCAAAAAACAAATTTGTTTTTATTATATTGTATATCAATCGAATAAATATCAAAAAGCTGATGTTTAATAACACGAATGACTTTCGTCAGCATTTTGGACGTCAGAAAAAAGCCAAAAGCACTAAATTTCATCTTTCTTACTGAATATCAATGCGTAATGTAACAGTTTAACGCTTAAAATTGATAGGTTGAGATAAACTTCAGGAGAAAATCAATGAAAAATTTTAGTTTCAAATCAAACGGGCTCTTTCTCTTTTATTTTATCAATTCAATTAATACTTTTCCAAATGCGTCCGTCTTAAATTACTTCGATTATCTTAATCTGCCGATAAAACTAGTTTAAGTCAAATATGGTTTGAATAAACAAAAAATCCCGGCCGAAACAAGTCAACCGGGATTTAGGGGTATTTCTATGATGCTAAAAGTTTCTAATCTAGCTTATAAATACGCTCCATCAACTGCCATTTTTCATCGGCTGTTGCTTCCGAAGAGGTTTGTTGGAAACGCGCAACATAAGCTTCCCATTCGCTTTGACGAGGTTTGGTAGCCAGCTCAGCCATCGCTTTATCGTGATCAAATTCGGGTACGGTGTCCATTACCATGAACAATCTTGTTCCGAAAATATAAATCTCCATATCAATTATGCCCACTTCCTTCATCCCTTGTGTAATTTCGGGCCAGGCTGCTCCGGGAGCATGTACTTTTTTGTAGTCTTCAATCAATTGCAGATCGTCTTTCAACGAAAGCGTTTTGCAAAACCTTTTAAAAGCGGGAAGTTTCGAAATTTCAGAATATTCCATTTTAATTCATTTTTATCATGATTAATGCTCATGGACACGTTAATGCCCCGATCCAATTTTCACCTTACTTAAACCCTCAGATCCACTAAGTTTTGTCCAGAAAAATCCATACGCTGCAATTGCCATAAAACAAACTGCGGGAACAACATAGCCAGCCGACATTCCATCTTTATCTGCAATGGCTCCCATTACTTTAGGTAAAACAGCTCCACCCATAATAGCCATTACAATAAACGAAGATGCCAATTTCGATTTTTCGCCCAGTCCCCAGATTCCGAGAGAAAAAATGGTTGGAAACATGATGGACATGAAAAAGAAACTAAGAAATACCGCGGCAACCGATAACCAGCCAAGCTTAGCCACAATAATAAACATCAGAATGACATTGATGAATGAGTACAATCCCAGCATATTATGAGCCTTGGTAACCCTAAGAATGAACGAACCAGTGAACCTCCCCAGCAAGAATAGCGGGAAAGCCATCCACGACATCAACGAAGTTGCTCCTTTTTCGGTAAGAAAATACGCTCCGTCTCTCAATATTGAACCACTTTCTCCACCAATAAGAAAGCACGATCTCAAACTTTCACTAATTGAAGGAACTTCTTCTACCATATAATTAATGAAGAAACTAAAAATTCCGGCTTGCGCGGCAACATATAAAAATTGAGCAATGGTTGCTCCTGAAAAATGCGGTGCCGACCACAAACTGTTTCTATGAATAAGCTTTTCTTTCTTTAAAGCAATGAAAGCTATCGACCCAACAACAAAGAGACTTGTTACAATATAAAACACTTTTGATAGTAAATGATTTAAAGCCTGCATGGCTTCTTGGTTAGCCAGCGTTGCCCTGTCCATGTAAAATATTTGCACAAAAAAGCGAATGATCATCCCTAAGGCGAAGCTAAACAGTATCGCGCACACAAACAGTAGAATCGTTGACATCAAGCTTTTTTGGCCGAAAACATCAATGGCATTTCCGTTTTCTTCAGAATTGTCTTTATTCGTATCTTCTTTAACATCAGGCATTTTACTCTTTAAAAAAGCAAGAATAAGGACACCTATAATTACGGCAATTCCTACATAAGGAACCCACATTGTTTTATGTGCAACCTCGGCATTCTGTTGGGCAGTGAGAGTAGCATCGCTGTGATAAAAATACAATCCACCGATAAACGGAGCAATTGGCCATCCAATGGCGTTAAACGACTGAGCCAGATTAATACGCGAAGCAGCATACTTTGGATTTCCCAGAACAGTGGTATATGGATTGGCAACTGTTTCGAGAAAAGAAAATCCCATGGCTACAAGGCAAACACCCAGTAAAACAGCCCAGAACCCGTCAATTTTTGTAGCAGGGTAAAACCATAGGCATCCAACAGCGGCGAGGCTTAAACCCAAAATAATCCCCCATTTATATCCTAACTTATGAATAAACCATCCGGCAGGTAACGCCATAAAAAAATAACCAAGATAGTGCGAAAACTGCACGTTGGCCGAATCGGCCTTTGTGAGGTGGTAGTAGTCCTGAAAATGCTTGTCCATGGTATCAATCAAGCTGTTGCCAACAGCCCACAATGTGAACAGGAGCGCTACCAGAAAGAAAATTACGGTATGATTCCTTCCGTCTTCAGTTGTGAAGAGACCTTTCTTTTTTTGTTTCATTTCGTTTAAGTAGTGTTTGGTTTTAGTTTAGATTTTTCTTTTCACTTATATCTTTCTTTATTTTTATCGATTTCAGTTTATGTGTTCGTCAAAAATCACTAAACAAATTCTATTTGCCAAGCTTTATCTTTCTTAAGCAAGAGTGCAAAGCTTTGCAATGCCGAAAAAATGTTCAGTAACATTTACATACTTCTCGCCAAAAGCTAATTAGCACCTGCCGTACAGTTCATGAAGAACTCAAAAATTATTGCATCAACTATCCTGTACTATGCTGCTCAAATAAACGAAAAATTTTGCTAGAATATATTTTCCTATTTCTATTTTAAAACAGATTTTAAACCGATAAATAAAATCTAGAGGTGTGAAAAATGATTTGGCGTAAACAAAAAGAGCGATTCGCAGTTTTGTAGCAAAGTTGTATTTTTGCACAATACTTTAATACCAGAGAAAAATGAGCAAAGCAGAGATTCACACCGCAAAAGGTGTAATGAAAGTTGAATTCTATGATAATGATGCACCGGGAACAGTAGCTAATTTCCATAAACTGGCAAAAGCTGGTTTTTACGACGGACTTACTTTTCACCGTGTAATTCCAGATTTTGTGATCCAGGGTGGCTGTCCAAATTCGCGTGAAGGCGCTACTGGCATGGTAGGCACAGGAGGTCCTGGTTATAAAATTCCATGCGAAACCGACGGCGGAAACCAATACCACGACCGTGGTGTGTTGTCGATGGCCCATGCAGGTCGCAACACCGGAGGATCGCAGTTTTTTGTTTGTCATAGCCGTCGCCAAACCTCGCACCTCGACCGAAAGCATACTTGTTTTGGTAAGGTTTACGAAGGGTTGGAAGTGATCGACGCCATTCGCCAGGGTGACCGAATTGAAAAGATTGTTATTACTGAAGAATAATCAATGAACCCTCGCCCCAAGCGGGGGTTTATTATTTCAGGAAGGTAGCGAAAGTCATTTAAATATTTATAGCGAATACTTTTACTTTGTTTTTTTAACAATCTTAAAAATGTCGGCAAACTCAAAAGGAATACTTTTAACACTCGGATCAGTGATATTTTTTGCATTGATGGCCGTCCTTGTCAAGGCTATTCCGAACGTTTCGAGTTACCAAACAACATTTTACAGGTTTACGATTGGCGTAGCAATCATAGGAATTTTAGCTCTTTTGGGAGTTGTGAAACTTACATTTAACGACCGGAAAGGCTTATTTTATCGTGGCTTCGTTGGAGGAATTGCCGTATATCTTTTTTACCTGGCTATTCTAAAACTTGGAGTAGGCAAAGGCTCTGTTTACATATACTCTTACCCCATTTTTGCCACCATTTTCAGTATGTTTATGCTGAAAGAGAAAGTAGAACCAATCAAATTTGTAATTATAGCGATCTCTTTTGCAGGCTTAATTTTACTTTCGGTTGGCGGCGGAAAAGGATCGCTTGCCGGAATCGGGATCTGGGAATTGACTGCCATTGCGGGATCTGTCACAACGGGATTAGCGGTTGTTTTTGTAAAAAAACTACATGATAGCGACAACTCAATGGCCATTTTCTTTTCGCAATGTATTGTTGGCTTCTGGCTGTTTCTTATTCCATCAGGAGCAACCCAGTCGAAAGGAAGTTTGCTCGAATTATCGTTGCTTATTTTGGTTGGCATTGTTGCAACTGTTGGGCAGCTATTTATGACCGAAGGATACAGGCATGTAAATGTTGCCACCGGATCAATGTTGCAATCGCTTGTTCCAGTTTTTAATCTGCTTTCAGGATGGTTGATTTTTAAAGAAAAATTTAGTAGTATTGAAATTGCAGGAGCACTAATCATCGTTGGATCATGTTTCCTGCTCGTTTTCGTGAACTTCAAAGTGGGCATTAAGGCTCGCATTTTAAAGCTTGTGGAATGACATAAGTCAATCAAAAACAGGAGGGTATTAAATTCTTTTTGGGTAATTTTCATCTCTCAAAACCTATAATACCCCGAGTTATGGTTAGATGCAAGATTACCGTTTTGAAGAAGATGATTAACAGGGAACTGGTTGAAGAATACAGCAAGCTTGATCTTACTGAAATGTGCCTGGGTTGTCATTTATTCACTTTGGGCGAAGAATTTATTGTAGAAGATGACAACAAAATTCCGGAAGGCTTCTGTTCTTACGCGTGGACTGATATTTTAAAAGACATCAATGCCATCATGTACGGAGCAGACTATCCGTGGATGAAAAACCCCGGCCTTGCTATTTCATGCTGCTCCGATGGTCTGATGCCGGTAATTTTTAAGATTGAAAAAATGAACTCATAATAAATCTTGCACTAAACCATGAATCTAAAAAATTTCACAAAAACCGCTATTGGTGGTTTGTTCTTAACTGTAATATTTAGTCAGATGGCTTGCCAGCCTACCGATCTTTCCAAAGAAAGCATTATTCCCAAACCGGTTTCGGTTATTCCTGATGGAAGAGCATTCGATATCACAGATCAGACCAACATTTTTGTTCAGGGAGAATCTGCCGAATTAAAACAAATTGGACAATACCTGGCCAATAAACTGAACCCAGCCACCGGTTTGAGTATTGAAGTAAAAACTACCACCGCAGAACCCGCTTCAGGAAATATTTACCTGGCGCTGAGCTCCGATCAGGAATTGGGCGATGAGGGTTACCAGCTAAAGATTACAGACAAACTGGTTAGCCTGACTGCCAACAAACCTGCCGGATTGTTTTATGGTGTACAAACGATTCGACAAATATTACCGGCAAAGATTGAGATGACAACTCCACAAAAAGCATCGTGGAAATTACCTAGTGGAACCATTCGCGACTACCCGGTTTACGGCTACCGTGGATCGATGCTCGATGTAGCCCGCCATTTTTTCAGTGTAGAAGAAGTAAAAAAACTGATTGACCAGATGGCATATTATAAAATGAACGCTTTGCACCTGCACTTGTCCGACGATCAGGGTTGGAGAATTGAAATAAAATCGTGGCCAAACCTCACAGCACATGGTGGAAAAACCGAAGTTGGCGGCGGCGAAGGTGGCTTCTATACACAGGAACAATATGCCGACATTATAAAATATGCTCAGGAACGTTTCATCACCATTATTCCTGAAATTGATATGCCGGGGCATACCAATGCCGCATCGGCTTCGTACCCTGAACTGAACGGAAATGGTAAAACTGCCGAGTTATACACTGGAACCGATGTCGGATTCAGCACGCTGGCAACAAAAAAAGAAATTACCTATAAATTTATTGACGACGTAATCCGCGAACTGGCAGCCCTAACGCCAGGAGAATACCTGCACATTGGCGGCGACGAATCACATGCAACAAAGCTCGAAGATTATATTCCGTTCATGAACCGGGTTCAGGATATTGTAATGGAACACGGGAAGAAAGTTCTGGCCTGGGACGAAATTGCGCTGTCAACGTTAAAGCCAAACACCGTTGTGCAGTATTGGGCAAAGGCTGAAAATGCAGTAAAAGGAGTTGCACAGGGAGCGAAAGTTCTGATGGCTCCAGCCGCCAACGCCTACCTCGATATGCAATATGATTCAACCAGCACATTTGGGTTACACTGGGCCGCATACATCGAAGTTGACAAAGCTTACAATTGGGATCCGGCCAATCTGGTATCAGAAATTAAGAAAGAAAACATTTTTGGCGTTGAGGCACCTTTATGGAGCGAAACCGTTTCGAATATTCATGAAGCAGAATACCTGATTTTCCCTCGTCTTCTGGGCTATGCCGAAATCGCATGGACCCCGGCTAACCTTCGAAATTGGGACAACTATAAAGTGCGACTAGCCAATCACGAGGAAAGGATGAAAGCGCACGACATTAATTATTATCCGTCGAAACTTGTTCCCTGGAATACCGCGAAGAAAAAATAAATGAAGATGTTTAAAACTAAAAATGCTCCTGATTGAGGAGCATTTTTAGTTTTTACGCCTGTTGATATGCCGACGCAAACACCGGAGCCCAGCTTTCCAGCTTCGTTTTTCCAAATACCGAAGGTTTGTTTTTCAGATAGTCCGAAATCATTTCGCCGCTTCGGATAGCACCACCCATTTCAGCATAATTCCGGGCAATTTCTTCAGGAGCACCTGCCTGAAGCATCCCTCCAATGGTTTGCTCATCGCTAAAATTTACCCAAGTCAGATCGGGTTTCCCGATTGCTTTGCCCAAAACTGCGGCAATTTCATTGGTCGTTTTCTCCTCACTCATAATGTAGCGAATACTTTTCCCTGAAAAGTCGAGATTCAGCATTTCTTCGGCTGCAACTTCAGCAATGTCTCCCGGATAAACTAACGTTAGTGTTGCTCCTTCTCCATAGTTGCCACCAATAACCCCCGTTTGTTTAGCCATTCCGGCATTAGCAAGCAAATTGGTGTAGAAAAAGCCCGGACGAAGATGTTTTACATTCACATCGCGCAACTCGTTCAATGCCTTTTCAACATAGAATAAACCACTAACAGGGCCACAGCCATCGGGCATATGCGCTCCTATACTACTCAAATTTACTACATTCTTTACTCCTGAAACCTTTATGGCTTCAGCATAATTTTGCCCAACATCTGCAATGTATTTTTTCCAGTCGGGAGCACCAAAAAAAGGTGGAACCATAGTATAAACGGCATCAGCATCGCTAAAAACCCGCGACAAAAATCCGAGATCAGTCACAGAACCAATTGCTGCTTTCGCTTTCATCGCCTCAATCAGCTCAACTTTTTCGTGCTTACTGCTAATCACAGTTACTTCATGTCCTTCCGCCAAAAGCTTTCTGGTTAAGGGCAAACTGATGTTTCCCAACGAACCTGTTACAACAAATTTCATCGCTCTATATATTTAATTGTGTGATGCTTGAACATTGCAAGGTTCGAAAAGTTCATCTTTGCCAGGATACGGTTTTAGTCAGGGCTTCACTCGAAGTGAAACCCTGACTAGTAAAGTGAAGCCCTGACTAACTTGATCGTACAATTCCGCTTTCATCTTGAAACTTTCTTTCTATCTTTGCGGCTCATTATCAAGAACCTTTATTACCAAGCAAAATGGAATATAAATTCTGGGAAATTGAGCCGAAATGGCAGCAATTCTGGGAGGAACACAAAACCTTCAAAACCGAAAACGACTTCTCGAAACCAAAATATTACGTGCTCGACATGTTCCCTTATCCATCCGGAGCAGGCTTGCATGTGGGTCACCCCGAAGGCTATACCGCCACCGACATCATGTGCCGTTACAAACGCATGAAAGGTTTCAACGTGTTGCACCCGATGGGTTGGGACGCTTT
>DAOPZV010000127.1:0-11305 GCA_035353575.1 Prolixibacteraceae bacterium
GGGCAGTAGGCATTCTTCGATGAAATTTAGGCAAATATCGAATCTGTTATAAAACATGTATTTGTTAAAAATTCATTAAATAGCTTAAGTAAATGTTAAGCAAAAGTATTCTGATTCAGGTAGAAAAGAATATTAATTTCAGACTTATAAATTATGAAAATTAAATCGTATCTAATTGAATTAATGGAACAATTTTGGCTATAACCAGCTATTATTTGTATTTTTGGGCTCAATTTATTGCTTTTTTAATGTTAATTCATTCCTATGTATAATTTAAGAAATCTTATCCTCGCGGGGATGTTGCTGGCGTCGTTGACGATTTCAGCTCAGGAGAAGAAAGAAGAGGAAAAAGAAGTTGGTTATCAATTTACTGCCGTTAAAGAAATTCCTTGTACTCCAGTTAAAGATCAATATCGTTCAGGAACTTGCTGGTCGTTTTCAGGGTTGGGATTCATCGAATCAGAAATGCTTCGTATGGGAAAACCAACAGTTGACCTTGCCGAAATGTTTGTTGTTTACCACTCTTATGCCGACAAAGCAACGAAGTATGTCAGACTTCATGGAAGTCTCAATTTTGGTGCCGGTGGCGCATTTCACGATGTGACCAATGTCATCAGGAAATATGGAATTGTTCCGGAAGAGTTTTATAAAGGGTTGAACTACGGCGAAGAAAAACATGTGCACGGTGAGCTTGACCGTATTTTGCTTGACAATGTGAAAGCTGTAGTTGATAATCCAAACAAGAAATTGACAACAGCCTGGCACGATGCATTCGATTCTAATCTTGATTCTTATCTGGGTAAATTACCTGAAAAGTTTCAATATCAAGGAAAAGAATATACGCCACAGAGTTTTGCAACTGACTATGTTGGACTAAATATGGACGATTATGTTGAAATTACTTCGTTCACGCATCATCCGTTTTATTCTAAGTTCATTATTGAAGTGCCCGACAACTGGTCGTGGAACGAAGTTTACAATGTTCCGCTGAACGAAATGGACGAAATTATTGACAATGCAATAAATTCGGGTTATCCGGTAGCATGGGCTGCCGACGTGAGCGAAAAAGGATTTGCTACCTCAAAAAAGGGTATTGCAGTAATTCCGGTAGCCGACAAAGCAAATATGACTGATGCCGAGATTACCAAATGGGAAAAATTATCGGACAAAGAAAAAGACGAAGAGCTTTACAAATTAAATAAGCCTGGTGCTGAAAAAACAATCACTCAGGAAATGCGCCAGATTGATTTTGATGATTACCAAACAACCGACGATCACGGGATGTTAATTGTTGGAACCGCAAAAGATCAAAATGGAAAAATCTACTACAAAGTGAAGAACTCGTGGGGAAGCTATAACGATTACGCCGGATTCTTCTACGCATCAAAACCATACGTAGAATTTAAAACGACCTCAATTATGGTGCATAAAGACGCCATCCCAAAAAATATCAGAAAAAAATTGAATCTATAAAACTGAAGAAACCTCGTTAATGACGAGGTTTTTTTTATTTCCTGAACTAGCATAAAAATCCTCCTTTTGTATATTTGGACCATGAAACGACTATTATTACTTTTCTTGCTTGCATTTCCGTTGCTTGCTATTTCAGGAGAAGACTGGATGTGGTGGAACATTAAGCATGGCTGGCAAACCGGAATGCCTGGATGGCGAATGATGATCCATATTACACCCGGATACCTTGGGCCAAATGCTTTACCTGTGCCCGAAATAAAAAAGGGCATTGTCGTTCAGGGAAACAACCTGGAGTTTGGCATGGATATGCATTTCAGAACAGGTGATCCGACCCAAAATATATCAGGTAAATATTATCGTTCGTTTGCTGATAACAAAATTGCTATTGAAGTTTGGGGTGTTATGCTTGAACATTATGCCATGTCGGATACCGTTCGTGACGAGCGGATCGCCCGCGATAAAGACGGAAAAGGAATTGCTGTAGGCGATTTGTACTTCGCAACGATGATTCAGTTGGTGAAAGACAGAAAATTTCCGGATACGATGTTGCGAATGGCCGGAAGAACTGCATCTGGCGGGCATCTCGACGCCGCACGATACTCGGACTCGCCCGGATATTTCTTTGATCTCAGTTTTTCAAAAAGTTATCCATCGGCAGGCGGACAAATGGCTGTCAGGCCATATGCAACACTAGGATTTTATTCGTGGCAAACAAACGACGAACTGAATTTGCAAAACGACGCATTATTGTATGGGGCAGGAGCAGAATGCAAATGGTCAGCCTGGACCTTATCAAATACCCTGGGAGGATATTCAGGATACAAGCACGAACGTGACAGACCAATGGTTTATACTTTTGATTTGGTGCACAAACTGAAGCGAAACGCAGTAAGATTTCAATATCTCTGCGGCATCCGCGACTGGACCTATCAAACCTTTAAATTTTCATACATCATTAACCTGGGAAAATAATCAGGGCTGCTTCGTTTGTTCTTCCTGTTTATCTTTAATCTCGAGCGTATTTTTCACTCCGCTAAAAACCGATTTCCACCAATAATTCAGAATAGAACGTCGCTGATCGCGTTTAAATGCGATTGCGTCGGGCAGAAGCTCGCGATCTTTTCCACGTGGATTTCGGCTTTTCAAAAGCAGACTATTAGCCAGAAAGCTCGCAAAATGAGATTCTTTTGTATTACCATCTTTTAATTCGAGGACCCCAATTTTAAGGTTATCGTAAGCAAAATGTAACTCACCCTGAGCACTATTCCGGTTTGCCGAAAAATCAAAATCAAACTGATTTACCCTGCCCGAGCGAATAGTGATTAAAGCCAGCGGCTCCAAAACCGGGTTTACGATTCTCATATTAAACGGGGCAACGCTTCCTTTAACTTTAAACGAATTCTCCGGATCGTTCATCTGGTAATTCATCTCAACTTTTAATAGCGCCGAGTCCTGTACCGTAGTTATTCCCTTCAGGCTGAAATCAGGAATTCGCCCGCCGCTTAACTTCATATTCGTGAAAGGTGAAACGCAAACCCGAATGTTGTTGAACCGAACCTTTCCCTCGCGTTCGCCAGTAGCAGCGCGTTCAGTATAGCTCACTGCCGATTTAATCAGCGATAATGAATCCAGTGCGATTGGTACTTTAATCGATTTAATCAAATCCTGAAGCATTTTAGGACGCCTCGACTCGTCGAAAGGCATCTTTTTGTCGCGATAGAGATCCAGATTCAGGCCAAAAATAGTTCCATGTTTACCAGCTAGTTCTTCTCTCTCAAACCATCTTCTCAAGTCGGGCTGAATGAGCTGAATTGAGTCGATTTTCCCCGAAACAAAGTCGGACTGAAACCCGACCTTCTGTTGGTGAATTTGCCTGTTGAAATTGGGAATAATTCGTATTCCGCTTATGGTAAACCAATTGTTAGCTGAAGAATAAACAGATTTATCAGCCTCAAAATGGTATAATTTTCCTTGCTCTTTCAAATTGGGAATTGTAAACGAAAAATTCGACGAGTGCATAAATCCTTGTGGTGGTTTATTGTCAATTCGCACTTTTTCCAAATTGAAACTGATCGTCTGCTGAAATTTTTTCTGTCCAGACTGATATACAGAAACATTCGCGTCATTCACCTTTAAAATGCGAGAATAAAAAACGTCAGCAAAACTCTCGAAATACGGGTAAAAACTAAGTTTAAACGGATTAATTTTCAACGAATCTTTAGCATTTACAAAGCGCTGTAACTCTGGTTTGTCAACTATAATCGATTCAAAATTAAAGACATTGTTCTTATACGCACTTTCAAGATCAAATCCATTCATCGAGAGTAAAGGGATTTGCAACTCATACTGATTTTGCCTGATACTTCTGGTTTTCGGTTTGACATTCAGGTTTTTCGCCAGCAATTGTTTGTCAGCGGTCGAAAAATCCAGCTCTTCAATGCTAAATTGCTGGTTTTTATCTTTAGGCGTAAACCTAAACTGCATAAGCGCCGCGTTGTAGTCTCCCTTTTTAAACTCCGGAGCAAAACTCGACGAATTCTTTTCAATCAGCATATTTTTTGCCGACATTTTCAAGTCAGATTGAACGAGCAATACTGGTTTCGACTCCAATTCTGAAAATACCTTTAACGCACCGTCTTTGAGTGAAAAATTCTGAAGCGCTATCGTTTCTACTTCAGGCGGTAGCGGAATCGAAACTTCTTTCAAATCCGTTTTTTTCTCGGGTTTATGCTTCTGGTAAAGCTTTATATCAGGCGATGTAATAATCAGATTATCAGCATTTATTTTGTGATCAAAGAAAAAATCTTCAATACTGATTCCCTTAATTCTAACTTCAGGAATTGAGAGCTGGATATTCCATAAAACCGATGAAAATTCTTTGCTGGCTGGCTCAGGGTACAACCTGGCTTTCAAGGCATAAATCTCTTTCTGCCGGGTTGAAAAGCCAATTTCGCTCGCCTTTAAAACGTGAACATTGTCGGACAAACGAATCAAGTGATCGCGAACCGAAAAATCGACAAAATCGGAAAACAACAGCCTTTTCTGCCCGAAACTACCTTCGTTTATTCGGGTATTTCCAAGCTTCAGGCTAAACCGGTTGTCAAACGAAATCGTTTTATCCTTCTTGCTATGGTTAATCAGCCGAAGTGTTCCTTCCGGAATATCAACTGCATTTATTTGAATATCTGTCAGATATTCTGACATTAAATGAAATAAATCGTCAAAATCCTGTTTCGGATGCAACTGTTTTAGCTGAGCATAATTTTCGTAGTAAATTTTGGGTGAAGAAATCAAAAGACTGTCTGCTGTGAATTTTTTATTGAAAAAGGCGTTGTGAAAATCAGCCTGCGCCAGTATCATTTCCGGAATTGTAAATTCGTAAAGTTCCGATCGATTGTACTTTTTCAAAACCTCTTCCATATTTTCGGTCGAAACCGGAAATAAGTGCAAATTTTGCATTGTCGCCCTCTTCCTTCTCGTTGAAATCGAAAGGTTTTCAACCGTCATTTTGTGGAGCTGGTCGGTGAGTTGCATCTGGTAATTACTGAAATTTAACTCAATCTGGTTGGCATAAAAAAGCCTGTCGGTGCGCTTCACACTTTGTTCATCCAAAGCAAATCCGCTTAACTGAAGCCGAATTGCCGATTCGATATTTCCGGTTTGTAAAACTCCGGTTTTGTTAATGAGATGAACGGCACCTCTTGATACGATTACCTGGTTGGCATAAACCCCTTTTGCATACCGCGAAATAAGGTTATACACAAAGCTCGAATCCTGCTGCGAATTGCTTGAAGACGCAACATTTTGGGTAATCTTCAGGTTAGGATTAAACAGGTTAATGCGCTGAAAAGCAAATCGTTTTTCGTGAAAAGCTTTTTTGAAGTCGAAATTATCGAGCCTCACGCTATCGCATTTTCCCTCGATGTTGTTTACCGAATATTTTCTGTCGTCGTTCCGGGGAAATACCTCAATATCCTTCACCAAAACAGATCGGGAATCGGTTGCCAAGTGCAAATCAGCCACTTTGATGTGGTGAATATTGTCTCCCAGAGTGAGGTTATAATCTGAGGCCGAGAACAAAATTTGTTTTGAATAAAAAACCCTGCTCGTATCATTCTGCGTCGACGAATCGAGCCGGAAATCGTTCAGTTTAAGCCTTATATTTCTAAGTTCCTGCTGGCTGGCTGTATCGTTCTGCACTCGATAAAGTTGCAGTTTTGCTCCGTTCAGTACAAAATCTTTGACCGTTATTCCGGAAATATCGTTTTTAATCAGGTCGTTTAAATTAAATTCGTCAAGTGGCTGCATCGCGCCAGATTTTGCTTTTTCGCCCGGCCAGTATTTAATTTCGGCATTGGCTAAAACCATGGAGTCAACCGGGATTGTGTTGTTTCTATAAAACGCCTTGATGTTGCTTGTGGTAATTCTGGCAGAAGGTACAAAAATGTAATATTTGCTCTTCGGAACAAGCTTTTTGTTTATCGGTGCAACTTCTATGTTTTTAGCTTCAATTACCGAACGCTTGAGCGAATAAGTAATGCTTTCAGCACTAATCCTGTGAATGCTGTCGGCCAGGCTGGCCTGGTATTTCTGCATCCTGATGTAAATGTCGGTCGCATCGAAAAGTCGTTCTGGATTTGGCAGTAACACCGAATCAGTATAAAAATTGAGCACGCCAATACTGATGTTTTCGGCATTCGACAACTTTTTCGTATCGCCCATCAAATTATAAAAATCGTAGCTGGCATTTTGAAGTTCAATCTTTCCGACAAAAACTGACTTAAAATTCTTTGTAACCAGCGGCTTTAACTGCTGCATAAGTTCATTGATATTGTCCTGCTTATTAGCTAATTCCGCTTGCTTTCCGTGAATCTTTAACTCCGGCTTTTCAATCACCAGGCTTCCTATCACCAGCTTCTTCCTGAAAAATAGCTGCCCAAGTTGTATGCCATCGATTTTAACCTGTGGCGAAGCAAATGAGAAAAATTGTTTGTCGGCCTGATTATTTTTAAGTGCAGCAGAAATTGAGTCAGATGGGTGGTACGAAACCTGGTTAATAACGATTCCCCGGGTTTTAAAACTGAACTTCAAATTGTCGTAAGTAATCTCGTATTTTCCTTTCGATTTTTTCTCAACCAGTTCAGAAAGGTTTTTATTCAGATAATTCTGGGCCAGAAAATAGACGGCAGTAAACCCCAATATACCAACTAAAATCAAGCTGGAAATTGTCCAAGCACCAATTCTTACTATTTTATTTTGAAGCCTGATCATGACTGATTCAGCATTGGTTGTTTGTTGGCTTTAATTGTCCTGTTAATATAGATCATAAAATTGGGAAAAGGTTGCCAAAAAAGGAAAAAAGAATGCGGGTTGATAAAAAAACAACAACAAAAGGCGACAAGCAACAGCTTCTATACTGTGTCTTATCGCCTTTCAATCCTTGTACAAAACCGGATTTTGCCTATGCGTTTAGCTCAGCAAAGGTTTTTTCTATAATATCCAGAGCTTCGTTAATTTGCACTTCGTTAATGATGAGCGGAGGAGTGAAACGTATAATGTGCTCGTGCGTTGGTTTTGCCAATAAACCATTATTTTTAAGCGCAACACAAACATCCCAGGCCGAGATGCCGTTCACCGGCTTAATGGCAACTGCATTTAACAAACCTTTACCGCGAACGATATCGATCAGTTCCGAATCGATTGATTTCATGCGTTTGCGGAATATTTTTCCCATTTTCTCTGCGTTTTCAGCCAGTTTTTCATCCTGAATAACATCGAGCGCGGCTATTGCAACTTTAGCTGCAATCGGGTTTCCGCCATAGGTTGATCCATGTTCTCCGGGTTTAACGGTGAGCATGATTTCGTCGTCGGCCAACACGCACGAAACGGGCAGCATGCCTCCTGAAATGGCTTTGCCGAGTATCAAAATATCAGGACGAACATCTTCATGGTCGCAGGCCAGCATTTTGCCGGTGCGCGCCAAACCGGTCTGCACTTCGTCGGCAGCAAACAAAACGTTGTGCTTTTTGCAAAGCTCGAAAGCTTTTTTCAGGAAACCATCTTCGGGAACAAATACACCGGCTTCGGCCTGAATTGGCTCGACAAGGAAACCTGCCACATTCGGGTCTTCCAGAGCTCTTTCCAATGCTTTGATGTCGTTATACGGTATGTTTATAAATCCCGGCGTATATGGTCCGTAGTCGTTGTAAGCATCCGGATCCGACGACATGGAAATGATCGTGATTGTGCGGCCATGAAAATTACCGTTGCAAACAATGATCTTCGCTTCTGTTTTTGGTACGCCTTTAACTTTGTATGCCCATTTTCGAATCAGTTTAAGAGCGGTTTCGTCAGCTTCTGCGCCCGAATTCATCGGCAGCATTTTGTCGTAGCCAAACAATTTGGTCATGTATTCTTCCCATTCGCCAAGCACATTGTTGTAAAAAGCGCGCGAGGTAAGCGCCAGTTTTTGAGCCTGATCAGTCAGCGCCTTTACAATTTTTGGGTGGCAGTGTCCCTGATTTACTGCCGAATATGCCGACAAAAAATCGAAATACTTTTTCCCTTCCACATCCCAAACGTAAATGCCCTCGCCGCGTTCCAAAACAACAGGTATAGGGTGGTAATTGTGAGCGCCAAAACGTGACTCACGATCCATGTAATCTTTTGCAGTTAAATTGCTCATAAGCTCAGTATTTAGTTAATGAAATGCAGATTTAGATATATTTTCAGCCAATTTATATGACTTTTCCTAGTTTTTCCAGAATCGGATAATGGCAACTTCGCACAACAAAAATGCCAGAGCCATCGCAATAAAGTACTTCCAGAGTTGCTTTCCGCTATTCAAATCTTTTACGGCTTCTCCCAGGTTTTCCGATGGATTCTCGATAAGTTGAAATTGTTTGAACACTTTGGATTGAAGCATTTTACTCAAATCGCTGTTACTCAGAAATTCAGGAACCGACTCTTTTCTCGGGTAATTGTATGAAACAGACTGGATAACCTGTGCGCCGTCCTTTACGAGGTAGTGACCGGCATCTTTCGGAACATCGTCGAGCACGAGTTGCTTTTTCTCCGTGCCGAAATTTCTTGTCGAGGTTCTGAATTCTTCTTTCGATTTCAGGTTTACCAAAGTTATTTCGCCCGAACCTGTAGCCGAGTTCAACACAACCGGTTCTTCATTTTCAGTAGAATAGGCGTATGTTTGCGGCTCGCCACTGTATAGAACCATGTTGTAGATTGTGGGCACAAAAATCATGTGCCGAACAAAACTGAAGTTGACTTGACTTAGCGGAAACGAGAATGTATAAACAGTGCCTTTTCCAAACGGATGGGAGCTAAGCGCGTTCTTACCATTCCTGAATTTCAGGATAGCTGTTTCGGCGTTCAGCATTTGCTGGGCAAAATTTACTGAGCCTTTAATTTTAGGCAAGTCGGCTTCAGCTTCGTTTTTCCTGAATACATCGTGATAAAGAGCGTGATTGTAATTGAGCTCCGAAATATTCACCGACGCAGTATCAAATCCCGAAATGAGGCTACCATTCACCGAAGCCAGCAACGCGTTGTAATCGGCGTAATTACCGCTTTTCGCGGGGAAAATCACCAATGTTCCGCCCTCTTCAACATACGAAGCCAGTTCACTTTTCAGGCCCGAACTGATGCCATCATTATTAATCAGAAAAATACACTGGTAGTTTTTCAACCTCGAAACCTGTATCATATTTTCGGCCACTTCGTCGTAGCCAATAAGTTCGTCGTCGCCAAACAATGCCTTCAGGTAATTCGAGCCACCGTCTTTTCCGTTGGTAATTCCCAAAGCCTGCAGCTTTCCGCGAACCTGGTAACTGAAGTAATACGAATTGTCGAAAATGATCGGGTAATCGTCCAGTTCAACTTTGCAAAGCTGAATTCCTTCCGAATTATTGGTGTAATTTAATTCCTGAACAAGGTTTTGCCCGGCTTCAATGCTCACATTCGAAACCGCTTTGAGCGAATCGTTTATCGTTAGCCGCACCGGAACATTCTGGTAAGCCTGTTGCGAGTAGTTTTTTATCCGGACATAAAGTTGTTCGGCCTGGCCAATTTTTCGGCCCGGGACCTCGAACCAGCACGAATCGATAAGCAAATTGTTCGTCTTTTCGGCGCGGAAAGGAATCAGGTAAGTCCAAATAGCCGAATCGGGCTTGATGGCTTCTACGTTTGCATTCCCCTTCTGAAAATCAGTTAAAATGAAAAGCGTTTTTTCGGCTCTTTTGGCAGTGCTTTCGATTGTGTTAGCCGACTGCGAATAAACATCGGCAAGCATTGGCGAAAACGGGCTTTCCTTTATTTCTGCCACTTGCCTTGCAAATTCGTCTTTATTCATTGGGTATTGACTTCCGGGAATAAAATCGTTCGTTTTTATCAGGAATTCAGTTCCGGCAGGGTAGGAGTTTACAATTTCTATCGCTTTTTGTTTGGCTTGCTCGAGCAGCGAGCCTTTTTCGCCGACTGCCTTCATGCTAAACGAATTGTCGATGTAAATTTCGACAACCTGTCTGGCCAGCTTTGCAACCCGGTTGCCCGACGGAAAATAAGGGCGGCTGAATGCCAGCACAAGAAAAACGATAGCCAAAATGCGGGATAAAAGAATGAGAAGTTGTTTGAGCTGCGACTTTTTGCGCGATTCCTGCTTAATTCGCTTTAATAGCTGAATATTGCTGAAATACACAGTCTTGTACCGCTTAAAATTAAACAGGTGGATAATAATCGGTATCGAAACCGCCAGCAATGCAAGCAAAAACAGAGGAAACAGGAAACTCATCGCAAACTCTTAAAATATTTTGATTTGTTAATCAACTTCATTTTCAGCAAACGCGAAAATCTGTTAATATGTTTTCTAATGCTGCTGAACTACAAAAATATAAAAACCAGCATGGCATTTACCGAAAGTTTGATTTTTTAGCCCAAACGAATTCGGGCATTCACAAAAAAGGCCGGAAATCAGTTTCCAGCCTTTTGCCAAGCTTTAGTTTAGCTTATTTCTTTTTAGCCGTAATGGTTTTAGGGCCCTCGGGGCTGTCGGCTTTACCAACTAATTTGTCTTTTTCGTGGGTTAGTTCAATGTTTATGGTGCTACCTTCAACCTGGGCCGAAAAAGATATTTTATCACCATCAATCTTGAGATTGTCTGCCGGCATTTCGCCTCCTTCCAGTTTAATGGTTAAAACTGTCTGGCCATCTTTCTCTGCAAAAATCAGGCTGCCTTTTTCGTAGCCATACGGAGCATCCGAAACTTCGTAAACCCATTCGCCCAAAAGGCTTTTTTGCTTTACTTCCGCTTTCGCCTGACCAGCCGAAAACATCAAAACCATCGAAAACATGATGAACATTCCTAATACTTTTTTCATAGTGTGTGCTGTTTGTGATTTAGGTTTTAAATATAATCAATTGCATGAAGTTAAATGGCCTGATGCAATCAGAATTTGGTTAAATCTTTTCAGCCAGGTATAAATTGTCGCTCTAGTACTCAGTTACAAAATTGTCTTGAAAAACCACATAGTCAAATCTTCCTGAAGATACCTTGATCGGACTTTGATTGTTATCTTTCGACGAAAAGCCAAAAGTGCCCGAAAGAATTATTCCATGTCCTGAACGATCTCTTTTTACACTCCTGAAATACACCTGGCCGATTCCCTTGTGGTTAAATGCAGCGGGCGTGTAGTCCTGAATAAAATAGGCGGTGGCGCTTATTCCATCCAACTGGACTTTAGCCCCAACGAGAGCCAATAAGTCTTCATATTTTGTAATATGACGATCTTTTATGTGTAATTCAATCACTGAAGTTTCGTTG
>DAOPZV010000128.1:0-11180 GCA_035353575.1 Prolixibacteraceae bacterium
CCAGGCCCGGTATTGCTCGACATTGCCAAAGATGCGCAGTTTGCCGAACTCGATTTCGAATACAAAAAATGCACAAAAATAAGAAGTTACGTTCCTGAGTATCAGGTTGACCCATTTCAGGTGAAAGCCGCTGCCGATATTATAAACGAGGCGAAAAAACCGTTGATTCTGTTTGGACACGGGGTAATGATTGCCCATGCTGAAGCTGAATTGAAGGAATTCGTTGAGAAAACAGGTATTCCGGCAGCATGGACATTGCTTGGGTTGTCGGCATTGCCAAGCGATCACCCGCTGAACATTGGAATGTTGGGTATGCACGGGAATTACGGTCCAAACGTTAAAACCAACGAAGCCGATGTAATTATTGCCATCGGAATGCGTTTCGACGACCGCGTTACCGGTAAAGTTGCTGCATATGCTCGTGGAGCAAAAATTGTTCATCTCGAAATCGATCCGGCTGAGGTCAACAAGATTGTAAAAGCAGATGCACCGGTTTTAGGTAACGCCAAAAAATCGTTGCGCATGTTGATCGATAACGTAAACCCCAATTCACACGAAGCCTGGGTGAACGAATTTAAAGCATGCGATAAAATTGAATATGAGAAAGTCATTTCAAAAGATATATTCCCGACAAAACCAGGCCTTACTATGGGTGAAGTTGTTAGGATTGCCTCGGAGAAAACAAACAACGATGCGATTCTGGTCACCGATGTTGGTCAGCAACAAATGATTGCCTCGCGTTATTTCAAATTCACTCAATCGCGGAGCAACGTAACTTCCGGGGGATTGGGAACAATGGGTTACGCATTACCAGCTTCTGTTGGAGCCAAAATTGGTCAGCCGAACAGAACGGTTTTTGCGATGATCGGCGATGGCGGCTTCCAGATGACTATTCAGGAATTAGGGACGATTGCCCAATACGAAGTCGATTTGAAAATCATTATCCTCAATAACAATTTCCTTGGAATGGTACGCCAATGGCAACAGCTTTTCTTCGAAAAACGCTATTCGTTCACCGAGCTTAAAAATCCTGATTTTGTGGGTATTGCAAAAGCTTACGGATTGGCTTCGCAAAAAGTCACCTCGCGTGACCAGCTCGACGGCGCCATTCAGGAAATGCTCGATCACAAAGGCCCATACGTGCTCGAAGTGGTTGTTGAAAAGGAAGATAATGTGTTTCCAATGGTTCCAACCGGAGCTTCGGTTTCCGATATTTTATTAGAACCTTAATTCCAAGTTTTAAAACGAATGTTATGAAGCAAGAATATATTATTACCGTTTTTTCCGAAAATAATATCGGGTTGTTGAGCCGAATCACCATCATTTTTACCCGCCGGAAAATTAATATTGATAGTTTAACGGTATCAGAATCGGCTATTTCAGGAGTATTTAAGTTTACTATAGTAATTAACGAAACGGCCGACCGGGTGCAAAAGGTTGTTGGTCAGCTCGAAAAAGTAGTTGATGTGTTGAAAGTATTTGCCAACACCAACGACGAAATGATTTTCCAGGAAATTGCCTTGTACAAAGTCTCTACCGAGTTTTTATTCGAATCAGACAAGGTTGAAAAAATCGTCAGAAATTCTGGCGCCAGAATACTGGAAATAACACGTGACTATGTGGTTGTTGAGAAAACCGGGCACACCGACGAGACACAGCGCCTATTTGAAGAGCTGAATTCGTTCTATGGAGTTACTCAATTTATCCGTTCAGGAAGAGTAGCAATTACAAAAAGCACCATCGAAAGGCTTTCGGTCTTCCTGAAAGAGCGCGATGCGATGCTGGAGCAAATAGACTAGACTTTTATTATTCGATAATACATTTAAGAGCCAAAAGTTGAAATTCGAATTCAACTTTTGGCTCTTGCTTTTTCCAGATTAGTCATTTTAGAACTCAGTAATTGTCGCAAAAGTTAAATTTTGCTAAAAGAGTAAAAATAAGAGGGTTCTCCATCGCTTTCGGAATGGATATTGTGAAGCGTATAATAGAAAACAAAAGAATAAAAAGAAAGGAGAAACCCATGAAACGATTGGTAATTTTATTTGCGCTCGTCTTCTCGGCAAGTTTCTTGTTCGCTCAGGAAAACGATGAAAACAATGTTCAAAAACGGAAAGAGAAACGAAAAGCTGAGCTTGAAAAGAATTTCGAGTTGACGAAACAGATGCTCGAAAACAAAGACTTTGTTTTGGAATCAAATTTCTTGCAGGACAGATATGGCAATCGTGTCCCCGTTGTTTCGATGCTCAACTTTGTAGCAGTTGACTCAACTCAGGCGATTATCCAGATCGGTTCAAACGCGAGAATCGGTCCCAATGGAGTTGGCGGAGTTACGGCTAAAGGCGAAATTTCGAAATGGGAATTAAGTGAAAATGCTAAAAACAAAACTTTCACACTTCGATTTAACGTTATGACACCAATCGGAATTTACGATTTGTTTTTGGATATTGGAGCCTCTGGCCAAAGCTCAGCTCTATTGACCGGACTGAGCGCTGGCAGGCTTACATTCGACGGTGTGCTGGTACCTCACGAAAAGTCGTCGGTTTATGTTGGGCGCTCGCTATAAAACTTAAGTATCACAGGGTTTATATACATTATCAATTTTCTTGTACCTTCGCAGAAATGCGAAGGTTTTTTTATGAAACAGCAGAATGAACAACTTCCGGTTTACAGCTTGCATAATTTCAGCAAGCCCGAGAGACTAAGTCAGCAATTCCAGGTTGAAGTTTTTGATGCAAATCGACATTTTGCTGTAAAATACCCGCACCGGCACGATTTTTTCGAGGTTCTCTATTTAAATCAGGGAACAGGTTTTCATGTTATCGATGGCAATAAATATGAAATTAAACCTCCGTGCGTGTTCTTCATGTCGCCCGGGCAGGCGCACCGGCTCGAGCTTTCGAATGATATAGATGGTTACATTTTTCTTTTCAATGCCGATTTTTACCTCCTGAACCGTCGAAATCAAAACAGTTTGATTGAATTTCCATTTTTTTACACCATACATCAGGATAATCCTCCGCTGGCCGTTACAAATCGCAACGACGTTATTTTTCTTGAAACGCTTTTCAGGCAAAGCATTGCTGAAACTGACCTGTCGGGGGAATATAAACCAGAGATGCTTCGGTCGTTACTCGACCTGATTTTGACAACTTGTGCTGCCCGCTATCACGAAAACGAGCATCTCAGTCAGAGAGGCAAGGGACAAATCATGGTAAAAAGATTCTTTCAATTGCTCGAAGAAAATTACAATCAAAACCTCTCAATTAACCAATATGCTGATATGTTGGGTGTAACGCCAAATCACCTTACACAAACAGTAAAGCAGCTGACCGGAAAAACTTCGTCGCAAATGATTAAAGCAAAACAATTGCTCGAAATGAAACGATTATTAGTGCATACCAACCTCACTGTCTCCGAAATCGCCAACCAGCTTTCCTTCGACGATCAATCGTATTTTACCAAATTTTTCAAGCGCGAAACGGGTATAACACCGCTACAATTCAGATCAAAAGCACTGATTTAGTTTGAAAAATTACCAGAGAGTCAGCTTTTGTAAGTAACTGTAATCAAGTAGATATAAATCAAAATTGAAAATGCTTTTTTGTTGAAAATCCATGATAAATACCTAAAAAACATTTTTTTTTCCACTAACATTCTGCAAATATTCTGTTGCTTTGTATTACTAAAAAAGAAAAGTATTTCATAGTCATAAATTTAAGAAAATGGCAAATTATTTTAACACACTTCCGCTTCGCTTACAGTTGGCTCAACTGGGTACATGTGAATTTATGGACCGTTCGGAATTTGCTGACGGCGTTAAAAAACTGATCGGAAAGAAAGTCGTTATTGTTGGTTGTGGCGCACAGGGCTTAAACCAGGGATTGAACATGCGCGATTCAGGTCTCGATGTTTCTTATACATTGCGTGCTGAGGCGATCAAAGAACAACGCCAGTCGTACAAAAATGCAACCTCAAACGGGTTCAAAGTTGGAACATACCAAGAAATGATTCCAACAGCTGACTTGGTAATTAATTTAACTCCGGATAAACAACACACCGGAGTTATTACTGCAATAATGCCGCTGATTAAAAAAGGCGCTACCCTCTCCTATTCTCACGGTTTCAACATCGTTGAAGAAGGAATGCAAATCCGTAAAGACATCACCGTCATTATGGTTGCTCCAAAATCACCAGGCTCTGAAGTCCGCGAAGAATACAAACGTGGATTTGGTGTGCCAACGTTGATTGCTGTTCACCCTGAAAATGATCCAAATGGCGATGGTTTCGAAATTGCAAAAGCTTATGCGGTTGCTACCGGGGCTGACAAAGCCGGCGTTTTACGTTCGTCGTTTGTTGCTGAGGTTAAATCTGACCTGATGGGCGAACAGACTATTCTTTGCGGTTTATTGCAAACAGGTTCAATTCTTTCTTTCGACAAAATGGTTGAAAAAGGAATTGACGCCGGATATGCCGCCAAACTGGTACAATATGGATGGGAAGTAATCACAGAAGCCTTGAAACACGGCGGTATCACCAATATGATGGATCGCTTGTCAAATCCGGCAAAGATTAAGGCTTTCGAACTTTCAGAAGAAATGAAACGCATCATGCGTTCGCTTTTCTGGAAACACATGGATGACATTATGTCGGGTGAATTCTCGAAAACCATGATGGAAGACTGGGCAAACGACGATGTTAAATTGTTGACATGGCGCGCAGCTACCGGAGAAACTGCATTCGAGAAAACTGCTGCCGGAACAATGGATATTGCAGAACAGGAATATTTCGACAATGGCGTTTTGATGATTGCTTTTGTTAAAGCAGGCGTTGAACTGGCTTTCGAAACCATGACCGAGTCAGGAATCAAGGAAGAATCGGCGTATTACGAATCGCTGCACGAAGTGCCACTTATTGCCAACACCATTGCCCGCAAAAAATTGTTCGAAATGAACCGGACAATTTCAGATACCGCCGAATATGGTTGCTATTTATTTGACCATGCCTGCAAACCATTGCTAACTGATTTTATGAAGAAAATCGATACCGACGTAATTGGTAAGCCTTACGGCGCTGGAAAAGGGAACGGCGTTGACAACAAACAACTGATCAGCGTAAACGAAATTATTCGTTACCACGATATTGAAGTAATCGGTGAAGAATTGCGCGCTGAAATGACCGCAATGAAGACTATTCTTTAATTAAACAGCTCCCCTTATTTATGAAAGGCCTCGTTGTAAAACGGGGCTTTTTTGCATCTATATTTTTCTAAGTTCTACAAGCAGTTCTTCAATTTTCCGTGTGGCTTCTTTCATGGTGCACGAAAAATTATTCAGCATCACGGCAAAAGATATTTCCTTTCCGCTCGTTGTTTTTAAATAGCCGGCATAACAACGAACCCGGGTCATCGAGCCACTTTTGGCATGCAAACATCCGTCCGGAAAAATCTCCGGGCTGAAAGCTGTCAGCGTTCCATAACCCGCCATTGGCAGCGACTTTAAAAACGCTTCGTGATTAACACTGGAGTGCATATAATTGAGTATGCGGCACATTTGATCGGCAGTAATGGCGTCAAACCGCGACAAACCACTCCCGTCGTTTATAAAAAAGCCGTCCATCGGCAACCCTTTCCCTTTCCAAAACTCCTGAATAAACTGGCAACCGCCCTTTGTGGTGCCCAAACCATCCTTCTGCCAAGCAAGATGTTTCAGCAAATGTTCTGCAAACAAATTAATACTCTCGTGGTTGGTTAGTTTTATTATTTCGCTCAGCGGCGGCGAAAGCGTTTCTTTTAAAATAATATCAGCGGAATTCGCTTTCTCATAAACCGTATTCCCCGCAATTTCAACACCATATTTTCGCAACCTGCCTCTAAACTCGGACGACAAAACAATTGCCGGGTCGGGAATCGATGCTTTTACAACAAAATCGTTTCGCCCTTTGGGAATCATCCCCCGAATGACACGACGGCTGTCTTCAGGATTTCCGAAAACATACGACTGATCATCATCTATATCTGCTGAACGCACTTCATTTTGCAACTCCAATCCGGGAATCTCCGGAACTGTTCTTATCAATTTAGTTGGTTGATCGTCATTTTGTGGCGACTTCAGGTGAATTTCAAATACATTATCGAAAACCGACAATCCGCTTGCGCCCGCGCCATAGTAACTACCCAAATCTTCCCACGCCCAGCTGTCAGGCACCTGAACCTTTTCGTAAACAGAAGAATCCACGATCAAATGCCCTTTCACTACCCGAATGTGATTGCTGACCAACGCTTTTGCCCATTCACTTAAAAAGCCTTTTGTTTCCGGGAAATAGCCCGATCCCAGAGTTGGATCGCCTCCGCCTCTCACCAGTACATCGCCCCAAAGCGTATCGTTTTTTACTGTTCCTGAATAACCCAGCGTTGTTTTAAACCGGTAGTTTGGTCCAAAAACTTCGAGAGCAGCTGAAGTAGTAACAATCTTAAAAATTGAAGCAGGCACAAGACTGAGTTGAGGTTCAGTCCGAAGCAATGCATCTCCTGAAGTTGCGTCGCACACTGAAATTCCAATTCCTGCATTGGCAAGTAACGGCGACTTTTGCCAGGCTTCAACTTTCTGTTTAAACGCTTCTGCCGACTGTCCGGCACCATAACCAAACAGAAATAGAGAAAAACATATAGTTGCGAATAATTTCAGCATAACTGTTAATTTGTGCAAGCAAGATAAATCTTTCAACCGATTCAGTGCCCGAATTTTTTCTGATTTTTCGACTTCATGCTTAACAATCCTTGTTAATGATTGTTGTTTTGTCTGATTCAGAGCAAAGAGTATAGAAAGAACTTCACATGCTTTTATTACATTTGTATCAATCATGAAAACATGATTGTAATCTGAGTTTCAGATTCATGGATTTTAGAAATTTAAGTTTAATTTAAACCAAAAACACAATGTTTATTGACAAAGTAGTTGGTAGAGAAATTCTGGATTCACGTGGCAATCCAACCGTTGAAGTTGAAATTACATTAGAATGTGGCGCCGTTGGACGCGCTGCAGTTCCTTCCGGAGCATCAACCGGTGAGAACGAAGCGCTGGAATTACGCGACGGAGATAAAGGCCGTTACCTCGGTAAAGGTGTTTTAAAGGCTGTTGCTAACGTAAATACCGTGATTGCTAAAGAAATCGTCGGCATGGATGCCTCGAACCAGGTTGCAATTGATAAAAAATTAATAGCGCTTGACGGCACTAAAACCAAATCAAAATTAGGCGCAAACGCAATGCTGGGTGTTTCACTGGCTGTTGCCCGTGCAGCTGCAAATGCGCTGGAAATGCCATTGTATCGTTACATTGGAGGAACCAACGCAAAAACATTGCCGGTTCCGATGATGAATATTATTAACGGAGGTTCGCACTCTGATGCCCCTATTGCTTTCCAGGAATTTATGATTCGCCCCATCGGCGCAAAATCATTCCGCGAAGGACTACGCATGGGTGCTGAAGTTTTCCACCACCTCAAAAAAGTACTTCACGATCGTGGACTGAGCACTGCTGTTGGTGACGAAGGCGGATTTGCCCCAGCTTTGGACGGAACTGAAGACGCACTGAATAGCATCATCAAAGCCATCAAAAACGCCGGTTACAAACCAGGTCGCATCGAGGACGGCGGCGATGTATCAATCGGGTTGGACTGCGCTGCTTCTGAATTCTATAAAGACGGCGTTTACGACTATTCAAAATTCGAAGGTGCAAACGGTGCCAAAAGAAATTCGGCCGAACAGGTTGAATTCCTTGCCGGTTTGGTAGCCAACTTCCCGATCGACTCTATTGAAGATGGTATGAGCGAAAACGACTGGAACGGTTGGGTTGCACTCACCCAAAAACTTGGCGACAAATGTCAGTTAGTTGGCGATGACCTCTTCGTAACCAACGTTGAATACCTGTCAAAAGGTATCGAAGTAGGCGCTGCCAACTCTATCCTGATTAAGGTAAACCAAATTGGGACACTGACAGAAACATTGGATGCAATCGAAATGGCTCACCGCGCTGGTTATACCTCGGTAACTTCGCACCGTTCGGGCGAAACTGAAGATTCGACTATCGCTGACATCGCTGTTGCGACTAACGCTGGCCAGATCAAAACAGGTTCGTTAAGCCGTTCTGACCGTATGGCTAAATACAACCAGTTGCTTCGTATCGAAGAAGAATTGGGCGACACCGCTATTTATGGCTACAAAAAAGTTATCAAAAAATAATTCTTTGGAATGAAATACAAAAAGCCGTTTGAGCATAACGTTCAAACGGCTTTTCTTTTATCAAACGAGCCTAGTTTGTAACCCGCTTCAAAATCATCTCGCCAAAACCACTGCCGGGGCCTCCTCCGTTTGGATCGCCACCAGGACCGCCAGGGGAACCAACAATCTTCATTTTAATAACGTCGCCATCAATTGTTCCTTTATGAGGCATCGGATTTCCGCCCATATCAATATCAAATGAGAATTCCTTCCCTTCGATTTTACCATTAGTAATAGGCAGTTCGCCCATTGGAGAACCAACAGTACCGGTTAAAACATTACCGTTTACTTTAAATGTAAACGTAATTTCCATTTTACCATCCGGACCTTCCATCGAGGTTTTCCATTTACCATCGATTCCTTCAGCTTTTCCGACAAAAGCACAAAAAAGCGCGAAAGCAAAAACAAATAGCCATTTTTTCATTCTGCAGCTGTTTTTAGTTAGTAATTGATTTTCTGAGACCTCCGGCTGAAAATATTCAGCGCAAAAGTAATTCTCAATGAATTTAAAAATTAAAAGATTCTTGCACCAGTCAAATGGAAGAACTGCCAGGTTTTACTTCTATTCTGGCAAATTTTATCGCATTTTCTCCTTCAGATTTTTCTACGTTTATTTGCAAACTCAAATTTTAAAAATGTATAGTAGAGACGAAGCCAAACAGTTACGAAAAGAATTCTGGATTGTATTTGCACGCCGCTGCGAGATTGTGCCTCAATTGCGTAACAAAAAGAAAAAGTGGGTGCTGTACGATACTGGTTTGGCTGGCATCGACCTAAAGTTTGATGTTTCCAGAACCGAAGCCATCGTCATGATTGAGATTAACAGCAGAAAAGAGGATCGTCGGCTCGAAATTTTTGAAACTATACAGAAATACCGAAAGTTTCTGGAGGAGGGATTTGAAGAACCGCTGGAATGGGATTTTTGCTACGAAAGGGAAAGCGGTCAGGAAGTTTGCCGCATATACCGCTCGCTGCCCAATGTCGATTTTCACCGCCAAAATCAATGGCCCGACATATTTAACTTCTTCATCGACAATATGCTCATTCTCGAAAATAACCTCATGGACCTCAAGGACGTGCTTGAAGCTGAACTGTATTAGTTTTTAGCGACTAGCGGCCAGCAACATTTTTTATTCCGCATGTAATGAAATCCTGGCTGGTTCGTCTTAACTTTGAAAATAAGCAAAAGACACCGAATGTTTGCCAGAGATTTTAAAACCGAGGTACTCCCGATCAGCAATAAGCTGATGCGATTTGCGCTTCAAATTCTTCAGGATGAAGAGGAAGCCAAAGATGTACTTCAGGATGTATTTCTGAAACTCTGGCAAAAGCGGGACGAGCTGGCAAAAATCGAAAACATCGAAGCCTTTGCTTACCGGATGATGCGAAATCGGTGCCTGGATATGATTCGGGCCCGGCGAACAGTGTCGATTGATTTGCTGACCAAAGCCAGATTACCCGAGGAAGAAAGCATTGATGTTGATCATCTTGATATGTCGAATTCGGTAGATTTGGTGAAGCGTATTATTGCTGAACTGCCCGATTTACAGCGAACTATCATTCATTTGCGCGACATTGAGCAGCTTGAATACGAAGAAATTGCCGAAGCAACCCAGTTGAATGTGAATGCAATAAGGGTAAATTTGTCGCGGGCCCGAAAGAAAGTTCGGGATGAAATTTTAAAAATTCAAAGCTATGGAATCACAGAAAATACATATTCTGCTACAAAAGTACTTTGACGCCGAAACCACCATCGACGAGGAAAATGAACTGATCACTTATTTTACATCGAGCGATGTGGATGAAAGCCTGAAAATGTATGTTCCCATGTTTTCAGGATTAAAGGAACTTTCGGCTGACGAGGATGCCAACCTGAGCGAAGATTTGATGAATCACATTCTGGAATCGGAGCACAAGGAAAAACTGCGCTACCGCTGGATGTGGCAGGTTGTTACGGGCGTTGCCGCCGCTGTGATTGTAGCTCTGCTGGCTGTAAACTTTTATGGCAGCCGGAACGACTACAAAGACACGTTTTCTGATCCTCAACAGGCTTATACCGAGGCTGTAAAAACCCTGAAATTTGTTTCGGAGAAATACAACAAAGGCATAGCCCAACTTAAGCCGATGGAGAAAATTGACGAAGCTGTTAGCCCCTTAAAATCGGGAATCTCGAAAGTTAACAAGGGATTTAAACAGATGAATGAAGTGACAAATTTGAATAAAAAACTAAAAAAAGAATAGCTATGAAATAGCCATGAGTGCAAAAATCCAGTCAAAATAGGAAGTGTATAAATGGCTATTCCATAGGTTGAGATGCTCTTTAAAAGATTACGTTGATACCAAAAATTGCAAAATGACAAATAAAAATTTACGCATATGAAACGCTTATTAATGACATTGATTTTATTGATTCCATTGTGGACAATCGCACAGGATAGCAGCCCAATCGATAAACTTTTTAGTAAATATACCAATAAAGATGGTTTTACTACCGTGAATATCAGCGGAAAACTACTGAGCTTTGCCAGCAAATTCGACGACTCAAAAAGCAAGGAGACCGCCATGCTCGAAAAGTTGAGCGGCATCCGCATCCTTTCGGTTGAAGACAAGGATTTGAATAAAGGACTGAATTTCTACAAGGAGCTGGAAGCCGATGGCTTTTTCAAAAACAACAGCTACGAAGCGCTGATGGAAATTACTGATAAAAATGAGGTTGTGCGATTTTATGGTCGCGCGGGCGGCGCTGGTAAACTATCAGAATTACTACTTGTTATTGGCGGTGACGACAATACGCTGATCAGCATTCGCGGGGTTATAGATCCTGACGATATCGGCAAAATAACCAATTCGCTCGATTTGGACATTAAAACCAAGTAAATTGAGCCGACTGCTTATAAGCAAAAAG
>DAOPZV010000129.1:0-11082 GCA_035353575.1 Prolixibacteraceae bacterium
TGGTAGGGAATAAAAACAGCGTTGAATTCTTCCGCCATTTTCTTGGCAACGGCCCGGTATCCGTCGAAAGCAGGCAACCATTTTTCGTTTACTGCCGATGTGCCCTGTACAGCGAATGGTTCGCCGATTACCAGTTTTACTTCAGGAAGCATTTTGGTGGTTAGTGTAAGCAATTGCTTGTAATCCTGCTCATATTTTTCAACGGTTCCGGCGTATTTGCCATCGAGGGTATGCCAGAAATCGTTAACCCCGATCAAAATACTCAATACGTTTGGTTTCAGGTCGAAGCAATCCTTCTGCCAGCGTTCTGCCAGTTGGAAAACCTTGTTCCCGCTAACTCCACGGTTAAAAATAGAAAAGTCTTTTTCGGGGTAAGTGTTTAAAAGCCTACATGCAGTGAGAAAGGCGTAGCCGGTGCCGAAAGAACTGGCCATATTCGAGATCTGTTTTAGTCGTTCGCGGCCTGCATCAGTTATGGAGTCGCCCTGGAAAAGAATAACATCGCCGGTTTTTAAAGAGGGGAGTATGCTTTTTTGCTTTTTTTTGATGATTGGGATAGCGGCCGATATAATTTCGGGTATTGCAGCCAGAGCCACAGTACCAACCGCCGCATTTTTTAAAAAATTACGTCTGCTGGTTTCCATTTACTTTCAATGTTTTATAGGTTTTCGAGAATAAATTTTTTTCGTTCAGAGATAGGTATTAAAGGTAGCTCAATAATCCGATAATTCAAGTTTTTATATGTTTCAACAATTATTTCATGAATTTTTCTTGCTTCGTCGAAGGTTTCTGTTCGGATTGCATCGTTCGAAAATATTTCGGGCCAGGGTGGAGTTATAAAAACCTGTGGTGCATAACGGTATTGTGTTGCAGCCTTTTCCAGAGCCAGCGGCGAGCCAAATCCCTTGTAGCGGGCAAAGGCCAGTTGGTCGGGTATGGCCCTGTCGGCAAAGGCAATTGTTGATTCGGGCACCGATTCAAAAAATGAAATGCGCCGGCTCAAAATTTCCTGCTGAAATAGTTTGGGGTTTACCCATGGAAGAATGTTTCCGCCGGTTTGCTGTTGTGAGCAGATCAAATTGCGGGCAAACTCGTCGGAGCAAATATACCCCGACGACTTGAGCGATTCGGTTAATGCTGTTTTGCCGAATCCAGGTCCTCCCGTAATTACATAAATCAATTTTTCTTTCATCCGTATCAATTTTTGTTTAACGCCTTAAAACCTGCGTATTAGCATTTTCTTTTAATCGAATAATCCAACGCATGGAATAGCCATTTATACATTTTCGGTTTGTATGAGCTTATGCTATTATGGCTATTTCATCAGAAGATAATTTGTTTTTAGTTGCCTGATAGAACTCACACGTTGCCGAAGATTATCTTTATTGGTGTTTGTGTTCGCAGCAACATGTTCGTTTCATTTTCTTTTAGCTCCGACTTTTTAGAGGTGCTTTGTGATACAATGCGCTTAAAAATAGAAATTATTGTTTCGCCGGGAAATGATCAGGAATACAATTATTAAATAATCATTAAGAATAGGAACGATAAATTAGTTGATTGATTGAATTTTAGTGTGTTATGTGTTGATAGATTTCGAAAAATCAAATAAAGATATACATTTGCGCCATGAACCGTGTTCGTACACGGAAATTTTAAAATTCAGGTGAAATGGAACTAAATCGTAAAAACGCAACACAAACACAAGTTTATCCAACACGAATACTTCAGTTTGGAGAAGGAAATTTTCTGAGAGCTTTTGCTGACTGGATCGTGAATAAAATGAATAAAGAAATTGGCTTTAACGCCGGTGTCGATGTGATTCAGCCGTTGGCAAACGGAATGGTTGATATGCTTAATGCCCAGGATGGTTTGTACCATGTTTATTTGAAAGGGATTAAAAATGGTCAGCCGGTGAAGGAATTCACTTTGGTGGATTGTATCAACAAAGGAATTAATCCTTATTCTGATTTTGCCGATTATCAGGAATCGTATCTCAATCCGGATGTCCGTTTTGTAATTTCAAATACAACCGAGGCTGGCATCGCCATGGACGAATCCGACACGCTCGATATGCAGCCACAAAACTCATTCCCCGGAAAAGTTGCTGCCTTGCTTTATAACCGCTTTAAAGCATTTAACGGAGCGGCAGACAAAGGCTTGATTTTCTTTGCCTGTGAGTTAATTGACCGCAACGGCGAAATGCTGAAAAAATATGTGTTACAACATGCTCAGAACTGGAATCTTGGTGACGAATTTATTGCCTGGGTAAATAATTCGTGTGCATTCTGCAGCACGCTGGTTGACCGAATTGTTCCGGGTTTCCCGAAAGACGAAATAAAAGATATTCAAAAGGAGCTGGGGTTCGAAGACAACCTGGTGGTAGTTGGCGAATATTTCCATTTGTGGGTAGTTGAAGCTCCGGAGTGGGTTCAGAAAGAATTTCCCGCAGAAAAAGCTGGTCTGGAAGTGAAATTTGTGAAAGACATGACTCGCTTTCGTGAACAGAAAGTTTTGGTTTTGAACGGATGCCACACCGGCAGTTATGCTGTTTCTTATCTTAGTGGACTTGAAACAGTGCGCGAAGCCTATGAAAATCTTGAGGTTGGTGGTTTTATGAAAGACTTGGTTTACGACGAAGTTTTGCCGATTCTGGATGGAACAGAAAAGGAACTTCAGTCGTTTGCCAATAAGATTCTGGAACGTTTCCGCAATCCGTACATTCGTCATTTGTGGCAAAGCATTGCGCTGAATGCCATGTCGAAATGGGAGACGCGCAACCTGCCCACATTGCTGAGCTATTACGAAACCAATAAAATGCTTCCGCAGAAAATTGTATTCTCGCTGGCTGCTATGATTGCTTATTTCAAGGGCGAAAATAACGGCGAGGAGTACAAAGTGCAGGATGACCAGTGGATTGTTGATTTTTACAAGGAAGCCTGGGCCGAGTGCGATGGTCGCCCGGTTTCGATTCAGAAGCTGGTCGAAAAAGTTTTGAGTCTCGAAAAAGTATGGAAACGCAATTTAAATGAAGTTCCAAATCTTACGATCTCTGTAACTTGTTATTTGTTCCTGATAGAGCAGGTTGGCATGAAAAAGGCTGTAAAAGCTGTTTTGAATAAAAATAATCCATTGATGAAGATTGGATAGAGTCGGAAGACCGGAGTCCGAAGAATGGAGCATGGTGCAAAGAATTTGGAGCATTTCCCAATCCAATCTTCGAACTTTAGGCACTCCAAACTTGAAACTTGGAACTTGAAACTACTTGGAAATGGCAAAATTCATTAAAATAAACCCAAACGATAATGTAGCTGTTTGTCTGGAAACAGGCGCTGCTGGCGAATCGGCAGTGATTGACGGACAATCAATAGTATTGGTAAATAATATTCCGGTTGGGCATAAAGTTGCACTATCGGGTATTGCTCCCAATGCTGATGTGATTAAATACGGCTCGCCAATCGGGCACGCCCTCTCAGAAATTAAGGTGGGCGAACATGTGCATACTCATAACCTGAAAACGAATCTTTCAGGAACAGTCACTTATTCGTTTAATCAAAAACTGAATGAAATTCGCTACGCCGCACTCGACCTGACTTTCAACGGATACCGCCGCAGCAATGGTAACTCCGGCATCAGGAATGAGCTTTGGATTGTTCCAACGGTAGGTTGCGTAAACGGACAGGCCCAGCAAATAATCGATTTGTTCAAGAAAGAAGTAAATCCCGAAAATATTGATGCAGTTGAGGTTTTCAAACACAACTATGGCTGCTCTCAGTTGGGCGACGATCATGTGAACACACAGAAAGCGCTGGCTCAGCTTATCAAACATCCTAATGCAGGTGGTGTGCTTGTTTTAGGCCTTGGCTGTGAAAATAACCAGATTTCGCACCTGAAAAAATTCATTGGAGAATACGACGAAAAGCGCGTCAAATTTCTGGTAGCTCAGGATGTTGAAGATGAAATTGAGGCCGGACTTGAGCTATTGAAGGAAATATACACCGAAATGAAGAACGACCAGCGCGAGGCTATTCCGCTTTCAGAATTAAAAGTGGGACTGAAATGCGGCGGATCCGATGGTTTTTCGGGAATAACAGCAAATCCACTGGTTGGCGTGTTTTCCGATTTCCTGATAGCACAGGGTGGTACTACTATTTTGACTGAAGTGCCTGAAATGTTTGGTGCAGAAACTATTTTGATGACGCGGGCTAAAGATAGGGCGGTGTTTGATAAAACGGTGACCTTGATTAACGATTTCAAGGATTACTACATGCAACACAATTTGCCGGTTTACGAGAACCCGTCTCCGGGAAACAAAGATGGCGGTATTTCGACACTTGAAGACAAATCGCTTGGTTGTACTCAAAAAGGCGGCTCGGCTACCGTGGTTGACGTTTTAAAATATGCTGAACCAATCAGCGTGAAAGGGCTTAACTTATTGTCGGCTCCGGGGAATGATCTGGTTGCTGCTTCAGCCCTGGGTTTTTCCGGATGTCAGCTGGTATTGTTTACCACCGGCCGCGGAACTCCGTTCGGAAGTTTTGTTCCAACCATGAAGATTTCGACCAATTCGGCGCTTTTCAATAAAAAGAAAAACTGGATAGATTTTAATGCCGGGCAATTGCTTGAAAATAAAACGATGGATCAGCTACTTGAAGAGTTTATTGCTTTTGTTATTGATGTGGCGGGAGGAAAAAAACTTCGTCATGAAGAGAGTGGCTTTAAAGAAATTGCCATTTTTAAAACAGGGGTAACTCTTTGATAATTTAGACTGTATAGTATATGAAATTGGAAATCCGGGGTAAAGAATTTTTCTGAACTCCGGATTTTTTGCTAAAGTTCGTAGGGTAGCGAAATAATAAACTGGCTACCACTACCTGGCGAGCTGATTACCCGTATTTGCCCGCCGTGCTTCTCGATAAATTCTTTGCAAATGATGAGCCCAAGTCCGTTGCCGTTTTCGTTTGCGGTACCTCTGGTCGAGAAGTTTTTATTTATCCTGAATAGCTTATTTTGGGTTTCAAGGTCCATGCCTATACCGGTATCAATAACCGAAATTTCAACATCTTTGGAATTTGCGGCGGCGTTAATAATTATTGTTCCGCCTGAATATGTGAATTTTATGGCATTGTTTACCAAATTTCGGATGACCGTTTTGAGCATATTGGCATCGGCAAAAACTTTAATGTTGTTTGTCTCTGAAGGAAGGATTGTTATTCCTTTTAGAGATGCTGTATGTTCTGCGATTTCAGTTACTTCATTTACTATCGGAGCCAAATCAATCAACTGAGGAGAAAATGCGATCTGACCCGTTTGAGACCTTGCCCAATCAAACAATGTATTTAAAAGAGACATGGCGTCTTTGGTTTGCCGAGAAATGAGACCTGACACTTCCTCCAACGTTTCGAAATCCTTACTTTTCACGTATTCATTCAGCAATTCGGATAAGGTAACCATACCGCCTACCGGATTCTTCAAATCGTGGGCAATAATCGAGAACAACCGGTCTTTGGTTGCGTTGGTTTCTTCAAGTATTTCGTTGTTTCTTTTCAGCGCATTCTGCTGATAAAAAAACTCCTGTATAAGGTCAGCCAGCAATTTAAATTCGTCGTCGCGACTTTTCAGAGATTCAATTTTTGACGGATTTTTCTTTTCCAGGGCATCGCTCACTTTGTTTATTGGCACCAAAATTATTTTTCTGAAATAGAAAAGGAACAGCAAAATCGCTGCCACAGAAGTTAATACAAATATGATCGAAAGGTAAAATAGCTGTTTCAAGCTATCCTGCAAATCATCGTCTTTCGAGAAAATCAGTGTATCTACAGTTTTGCCTGTTTCGTCGGCGATACTTCGAAAAAAATAGATCTTGTCTGCACTTATTCTGTAGTTTCTAAATTCGGTGCTGTCGGCCATTTCTACGTTGTAGCCGGTAGCATCGCGATGATCGAGCAAGTAGCTTTTGTCCCATTTTTTACCGATGAAAAGGTATCCTTTGGGCGTGGTAGCCCGGTTGTCGGCGTCAGAAGAGGGAACAACAGTTGCTCCAAACATCTCAATTAATTCTGTTCCGCAATGCTGAAAGTAATGAACGAATGGTGTGCTTGTCAGCTTATTGTCGATTAAACTCTGGTCTGGATATTTCAGGTGGTTGAGGCAAACAGAGTCTCCAAACTGGTAGATGAGTTTCTTTGCCGGATCGTAAACCAACACAAACGAGAGTTTAAACGAATTCACAAAAAAATTGACATTATCTTTTGCCCATTCCAAATCGGGATTAGCGATGAAGTTTACCATGTCGTCCCATCCCGAATTATCGTTTAAAAGTTGGTCAAATCTTGTTTTATTAATCTGCAGAACTTTATCGATTACCAGTTCCTGATTTTTCTTGTTTTCTTTACTGATGAGCTTTTTCTCATTGATCTGGATGTACTGAAACGATAAAAATGAAGCGACCAGAATTCCCAATACAATTGAGAGGAGAATCGTTATTTTGGTTTGAAGCTTCATTGTCTCGGTTTTGGAGATGGCTTTTATTGCATGTAAAACTGCCAAAAATATACCAAACTAACTAACCTTAAGGCTCATTTCCTTCGATTTTTAATCCACAGTTCAAAATGCCTTAGCCAAACCACGCCGGTAGCTATCAGAATCCTAGGCCACATCAAAATAAGCAGCGGATATCCAATGGCAACAAAGAGTAGCGGGTCCTCGAGCTGCGAGTGTGATATGGCAATGTGATGATTCAGCAAGTCGGCTTCCTGGTCAGATAAGCGACCTTCTTCTTTTTCGTTAATCATGATAGCGCCACCGTAACCCAGCCCAAGGGTGTAAGCAACAATCCATAAAAAGCCCGTATTTTGTGGCAATCCCATTATGCGAAGCAATGGTTTAAACGGCCAGAGAATCCATCGGATTAGTCCAAATTCGTGAAGGATTTTCTGTAAAATAAGCAGCAAATTTACGAGGACCACTATTTTTAGCGATGTTTGAAAAATATTGATCAGCCAGTTTTGAAAAGCTGGCACAAAGTCTTTAGTCGTTAAAGTAATGTTTTCTCCGGGTCCGACTGTTTCAACAGGTAGAAACAGATTAAGAAGAATTGCTGCCAAAAAACTGCCCGACAGCCGAATAAGTATCATTCGCAATGGTTTTGAACCAGTTTTTTTCTGAATGGCAGTTTCCACAATTAATGCGTGTGATATCAGACACATCGAGGCGAGTATTAGTCCTTCGCGGTGACCAATTCCCAAGGTTGTCATCACTGCAATAACAGAATAGATGTTTGTGAAAAAGCTGGTAATTAGCACGATTGAAGCCTGTCCTGATAATCCGATCAGTTTAAAAAAAGGTGCAACCACACTGGCAATCATATTCAGAATGCCAAAAATATCGAGCAAAAACACAGCAAACGAGACCGGAATAGTCAGCTTCAGTAGCCAAATTGCCGTTTTTGTTCCTTGCGGCAAAGCACTTTTGAAGCAGTTTATGAGCCTTTCCTTGAAATTTTTCATCTGGTTCGTGTGAGCAGTAAAAGTCAAAAAAAAGCCCCGCTTTTGCGAGGCCTTGGTCAATTTTTTTATTTGAATTTTTTGAGCAATTCTTTTACAGCGTCTTTGTGAACCGTGAATCCCATCATCTTCAGTTTGATGTAGTCTTCGTGGAAGAAATAGTATCCAAAGTTCGGGTTGTCTTGTCCAACGTTTCGGGAGCCAGAGCTCGAATCTTTAATCAGGTACCAGTCCTTACCGGTTCCTTTGTAATTTTCGAGAATACCGATTAGCTGCATTCCGTGGTCGTCGGTAGTTGTTTCGTTCGAAAATCTGAATTGGCGGGCATCTTCGTTAATGTATGCTGAAGGAATGTCGTAATCAGGAATCATTGCGCAGTTTGTTTCCCTGCTGAAACCGGTTTCAGAAACGTCGCCGCCTATGCTTAATGTGTAACCGGCTTTGATGGCGCTTTTAACAACTTTCATGAACTCGTCGAGCGGTAAATTGTAATAATCTTTGCTGTGCCACCAGTTGTCAGAAACTTTGTATTCAACCTGTTGCCAGTATGGTTCCTGTTTGTACGAAAGGATTTCAACAAAATCATCTGGATTGATTTTTAGGTAGTCTTTCAGATAAGTTTGCGGAGTATAGCTTTTGCCATCAACTACAAACGCAGTCGGTGGAACCCCCAGGTAATGGTTCATGATTGATTTAATTGTCGAAAGTGCGTAGTCAACGTTCCATGCGTTCGAAGTTTTCAACGAATTCAGGAAAGCGTTCATTTCATCAAACATTTTGGCGTGACTATGGAATTTGCGTCCGTCAATCAAACCACTATATGCTTCTTCTGGCATTGCGCCGTAAGTTTTCATTACGCGGGCAAGTGCATTTCCTTCAGAACCTTCGCCAAATACCGAATTTCCGCGTTGTTCAACAAAGCGGCGGGCCTTTTCGAGGTATTCGCAATAAACCGAATAGATTTCAGAGATTTTTACCTTTTTGCCGAACTGACGATAAACTTCCGACTCGTATAACGAAGTGGTTGAAAAACACCAGCACGTTCCGGTATTTCCCTGCGAAAGTGTTGGATTACACCACTCTGTCTTATAAAGTGTCGGATTGTTGGGTAAATCAATCTGCGACTGATCCATTACAAAGCGAATATAAGGCGCTTTTTCTGTCAGCTTTTCGTCAACAGCATTTACGTCTTTCAGAATTGATTCGTAGTAAAAACCTTTGCCTTTTTGTTCAACTTCAACTTTCCCTTTGCTCACATTTTGGGCCATACCACCGGTAGCCATCAACATAGCCAATCCGGCGACAAAAAAAATTCTCTTCATCATTAATTGTTTTTTTATCGGATCGAAAATTAAGTGATTAAATCAATCTTGCTCCTGAATAATGTCAGGTTTAACGAGCAAATAGGTATAAATATCAACTCGTTAATTACACTGAAACAGGGTTAAAAATTAGGTAGTTGAATTTAGTTGTTTCAAACAGGGAAATTAGCTGATTGAGCTCCAGTCGAATTCTGTGCTTTTCATTTTTATGAGGTTTTGCACCAGAATTTGATTTTCCTGTTTCTGAAGTTTCGGGTCGTCGTCGAGCAAATCGGATGCCTGATGGCGTGCATGTTGTAAAATTTCACCATCTCGCCCGAGGTTCGAAATTTTCAGCGTGAATCCAACGCCGCTTTGCTGTGTCCCTTCCAAATCGCCAGGTCCACGAAGCTGCATATCAACTTCAGCTATTTCAAAACCATCGTTTGTGCGCACCATGGTTTCGAGTCGTTTGCGGCTTTCGTTGCTTATTTTGTACGACGACATCAGCAAACAATACGATTGCTCTGCCCCGCGACCTACTCTTCCGCGAAGCTGGTGCAACTGCGAAAGCCCAAAACGTTCGGCGCTTTCAATAATCATAACCGAAGCATTGGGTACATCAACACCAACTTCGATCACGGTTGTCGCCACCATGATCTGTGTTTTGCCTTCTTTGAACAGTTGCATCTCGGCATCCTTTTCCGTAGGTTTCATTTGCCCATGCACCATACTGATCGAATATTTTGGAAATACCTGTTTCAACAGGTCGTAGCCATTTTCCACATTTTTCAGATCCAACTTTTCCGATTCTTTTATCAGCGGGTAAACAACGTATATCTGCCGTCCAACACTCACTTGCTCGCGGATGAATTCGTAAACCTGCTTACGTCGGTTTTCATAAAAATGCATTGTTTGTATGGGCTTCCTGCCGGGTGGCAACTCGTCGATTACCGACACGTCGAGGTCGCCATAAACCGTCATCGCCAAGGTTCGCGGAATAGGAGTTGCCGTCATTACCAGCACGTGAGGCGGAATAAATTCGTTTTTCTTCCAGAGTTTTGCCCGTTGCGCTACGCCAAACCGATGTTGCTCGTCGATGATTACCAATCCCAGGTTTTTGAAATTCACTTTGTCTTCAATCAAGGCATGGGTTCCGATAAGCAACTGTAAACTTCCGTTTTCGAGCTCTTCGTGTATTACTCTGCGCCTGGCAGCCCGAGTGGATCCCGTGAGTAAAGCGATGTTTATACCAAGCCCCTCTGTCATTTTTTTGATGGAATTATAGTGCTGAATCGCCAATATTTCTGTAGGTGCCATTAAGCTAACCTGGAATCCGTTGTCGAAAGCGATCAGCGCTGTCATCAGGGCAACGAGGGTTTTTCCGCTACCAACGTCTCCTTGCAGCAGTCGGTTCATTTGTTTGCCCGATCCCATGTCTTTCCTGATTTCTTTTACTACTCGTTTTTGGGCGTTGGTCAATTCGAACGGCAAATAGTTGCTGAAAAAAGTATTCAGATTATATCCAACCTGCGAAAAGATGAACCCTTTGAATGATCCTTCGCGGTGGTGTTTCAAGCTTAAAATCCGGAGTTGTATATAGAAAAGCTCCTCAAATTTAAGCCTGAACCGAGCATTTTTCAGTAAGTTCGGATTTTCCGGGAAATGCACTTGCCTTAATGCCTGCGGAAGAGGCATCAGCTTCAGCTTGTGAATTAATGGCAAAGGAAGCGTTTCGTTTATTCTCCCTTCGATGGCCGAAAGTAAACTGTATTGGAACTTATTGAGCGTTTTGCTGGTCAGAAACTTCTGCTTCATTTTTTCGGTGGTGTTGTAAAACGCCTGAAAAACACCAGTTGTAACCTGTTTGCTGATGGCTGGTTCCAACTCAGGATGAACCATATTTACTTTCCCGTTGAAGACCGACGGCTTTCCGAAAAGGATGTACTCAACATTGGGTTTGTAGTTTTCTTTCACCCATTTTATTCCCTGAAACCAAAGCAATTCCATCACTCCCGACTCATCGCGGAAATGGGCGATGAGCCTTTGGCGAGCACCTTCTCCGTTGGTCTCAAAACGAACAATTTGTCCTTTAAGCTGGATGTAGGCCATGTCGGCAGTAATTTCGCTGATCCGGTAAAATTTTGTGCGGTCGATGTACTTGTACGGAAAGTAATACAGCAGATCGTTGAAGGTAAAAATCTTCAGCTCTTTTTTTAAAAGCTCGGCGCGCTGAGGCCCAACTCCAGGTAAAAATTTTATGTCCTGATCCAGAATTT
>DAOPZV010000130.1:0-4611 GCA_035353575.1 Prolixibacteraceae bacterium
CGCTGAAAATCTTTCAAGGCTGTTTTTGTTTCGTTGCCAAACGATCCGTCGGCGCCAAATTGCGGCAACGGAAATCCCGCGTCAATCAAGGCCTGCTGAATTTTGGTCACAGCCTCGCCGTTGGCGCCCTGTTGCAAAACGCGCTCGCCGTCTAGGCACGCTTCGAGCACTAGGTCGCCCGCAAAGCGCGGGGCCGCCAAATCGCGGTTGTCGCCAATGGTAAATTGCAACATGGGCGACACTTTCCCCGATTGCTGAATGGTGTGGGTTAGTTCGTGGGCCAGCAAATGCTTTCCGCCGCTTGTTTCAGGATTGTATTTTCCTTCGTTGAAATAAATATCGTTTCCGTGCGTAAACGCTTGCGAACCGAGCGTGTGGTTCAGGTTTTCGGCATCCGGGTTGCTATGTATGTTCACTTGGCTGAAATCGGCGCCCAGCTTATTCTCCATTTCGGTACGTGTTCCGGGCTCCAGAGGTTGACCGTTTCCTGCACTTTTCCTGATTTTTTCCTCCACTGTGACATCGTCAACCGATCCTTCCAGCGCCATATTTTCTTCTTCAAGCCCCAATGAACCCGAAGCCAAATCAGCCATCTGGTCGGCTTCTTTTTCAAGTTTGTCGCCAGGCTCGCTGGTTTGTAATTCGCCTTTCGGGGCAAAAAATCCGGCGCTGTTTTTCGATGGGAAAAAATCGCCGTTGGCGCGGTTCGCCGTTGTTGTATTGTTTTCTTTTGTTTTCATAATCGTTCTGCTACCATTCCACAAATAATAGATCGTTCATCCAGGGCAGTTTCACAACAGAAATATTCCATTGCAGCTTGTCGAGCAGCACGTCCTGTGCTTTTCGCTCAACGTAGAGTTTGTGAGGCATCCGGTTGAAATCCAGCTTTCCGGCGCGGTCGAAAAACAGTTGTCGCAAGCCATCGGACGAGGTGTTTTTCAACTCAGGCCAGTATTTGATCACCGATTTCAGCAAATCGTCGCATTCGTTTCGATCGTTTTCAGTCAGCTGGCTTTCGCGTATCAAAGGCGTTTCCGGTTGCATTCCGCAGATGTATTTTTCGAGCGTTTGGTTGAATTCAAAATCCGCCTCCAGTCCGGTTGCCAGATAATGAAACAATTGTACTGCCTTTTGCTTTTCAGCGGGCTTTAGCTGATTTTGCTCGTCGAGACAACCGGTTTCGGCCAGCAGCGAGGGCAGGAACGGGTGGGTGAGGATCAGCCCGGCATTTTGCACGTACAAAACTTTTGGCAACGCTTCGTTTTCGCGTATTTTTTCTGGTTTCGATTGCTCCGGCTGGTCACTTTTTCCCTGAGCCAACTTTTCAGACTGTATTTTTTTGAAGGTATTTTCTTTTTTGCGGGCATTCAGTCTTTCTGAAGATTCAGGGTTTTTATTAGGCAATACTGCTTGAAGAATTTCCTGAATCAGCATTTCTAGTTCCCGATCTTCCGGACTTTCCCGATTTAGTAACTGCTCAAGTTCCTGACTCACTTTTTCAGGAGATATTTGTTTCTTACTACTAATTGTCTGGATGATATATTTATATGTTGCTTTTTGTTTGTCCGGGGTTTGGCTTTTTAAGCCAGCTTCCAGTTTTGCCAGCGCATTTTTGGGCGATCCGGTGAAGTGACCAATGGTTTCAATCACAATTCCCGATTTGATTTGCAGCACAAAGCGTTCCAGTGCATTTGCGTTGCCGGCAAGCAATCTCATCAGTTTCTGCAAAAATACTTTGTTGGCAATCAGCGCCGAAATGGCCGAATCTTCCATCTCGGGCGAGAAATGGGCGGGTTTTGCGTACCACGGCAACTGCCCGGTTTCGAGAAAGTACAGGATGGTATTTTCCAGGTCGGAAATGGCTTCTGACAAAACGGGCTGGGCGGATTTTTTATTCAGGCTGGCGTCCCATTCGTCGTCGATGGTAGCCGACTGGTAATCGTTAAATTTGGCGAATGATTCAGGTAAACTGCTGTCGGTTTGAATATTAATGTTCATTTTTTCGCGCAACTTTTCCAGCAGCAGTTCGCTCAATTGCTCCATCGAATTTCCGGATTGAAGCTGAATCTCCAGGTCAATCGAATCGTAGCGCACAATCTCGCCCAACGGCGTAATTTCGTCGAACAGCACTTCGGCCCGAGGCAAAAACTGATCGTAAATGATGCCGTCCAACCCGCTTTTCAGGCGAAAAGCACGCTCCTCCGAAGCTGTCGTGACATCGATATTGATTTGATTGATAATATGCTGGTTTATTTTTTTCATCTAAGATGATAAAAGTATCTTAAAATCTTGTTTTTTATTTTTAAAGGTTGTATCTTTCCTGAACCTTTTAGTAGGTTACTGGGCTATTAGGTTTGATCGGTTCTTTTTCATCATGTTTTGAGTTTGTCATCGGTTTACGCTGTTGTCTTTCTCGTTTCGTGAAGTTTGAGTTTCGGTTTTTCGGCCCCATGGAGGTCTCATTCGAGCTAGCATTTGTCGACTGAGACCTCTTCTTTTTTTATAGCTCGATCATGATTCCCCCAACTTTTCCCACGTAGAAATCAACTTTGTTCAGGTACTTCGCCTGCAACGCCTTGATTTGCACATCGGTCACGGGATCGATAAACAGCGTGTATTTGCTTTTGCCGGTTCGTTGGTGCAGCCGTTCGCGCAGTTGCATGAAAAGCACCAAATCGTCGTGCGTATTTTTCTTGTTGGCATTGTAGTAGGTAACCATGTTTTGGTTCACCCAGCTTCCTGCAGTCCATTCGCCCGACAGCCAGACCTTTGAATTCGGCACGGTTTGGGCAACATCGGCGCGTATCTGGCGCAGTTCGGCCTGCACTTCTTTCGGCAAATCTGCCACCTTAAGCGGGAAGCGTTTGGCGGCAATTTCCTTGAACAGTTTGTGGTGTTTCAGCCGTTCCATCAGCTCAGCCCAGCGTTTCCAGAGTTCGTCGTATTTTCCGTAGTCGTCGTCTTTGTTCTTCGGATCAAATTTCGCGTGAAGCTGCTCGTAGAAACTTTTTTGGTGCAGGTTGACATCGGTGCAAACAATGGTTTTCGATTGCAGGATGCGACCATTCTTCAGCATCGACTTTTCGGTGAACGTGTAGATCGGCGATGTATTCGACTGCGTAATGTCGCGCAGGCTAAATACAAAGGTGTCTTCCTTCAGCTTTTTGATTTTCAGTAATTTACTTTCCTGATCGAAATCGAACACCAGCCCCGTTGGGAAGCGTTCGTTCAGTTTGCGGGTAACCGAATGCAGGCGACCATTGAACACGTCGCCCAGCGGAACGGCAATCTCAACCGGCTGGGTGATGAGGCTAACGCCATTGATCGCGTATTGCGTGATGAACAAACGGTATGCTTTTGGCATCAGCAGTTTGCGGCTTTGGGTGCCTTTCAGGCTGCGCGACAGGTTGTTCAGGTATTTCAGCGAGCTGATCCACGGGTAGCTGCATTCCGAAATTTTGCAGCACGATTCGCCTTGTTCGGCGCGGTATTTATAGGCGAGCGCGAAATCGGCTATGATGAGGTTTGCCTTTTTCAGCACCACAAAAGTGCCGCTTTTGGGCACGCCAGCCAGGTGTTCGAGCGAGCTGTTTTTGCTGATAAAGCTTTGTAAATCATTTTGATTGGCGTCGATGTCGAACGACGAGTAATCGAAGTCGAGCCCAAACGAATTGATTTTTTGACTGATTTGCGGCTCTGCGGTTACGGTCGATTTTCCGAGCTGGCCTTCGATTCGGAATAAATCAAAAGTGGACAGATTGAATTTCACCGGATTTTGGATGTGCGCCGCGGCTGATAGCTGACTTCTGTCGTAAGCCAGGTTGGTTTTTTGCGCCAGTCTCCGGGTTTTCTCGAAATCCCAGTTGTTAATTAAATCCTGATTGACCGCATAATAAAATGGAATGCTTCGCCCACTCAGCGCAGCTTTTGAATCGGACGGCGTAATGCGTACCTCGTCGCCCGACGGCTTGTATTGGCTCAACATCAGGAAAAAGCGGTACACCAGGCTGTTGAATTTTTTTATGTTTTGGCTTTCGGTTCCCGATACCGGCGATTTGTAGAACGAATGCCTGAAATTGGCTGGTTCGTCGAGCTTGCCCAGCAACAAATGCTTTGGGAACGACAAAACCGACGGACAACATTCAGCATCCAAATCGAGCAAAATCGCTTTGATTTCTGTGTAGGTGTCCACCAAATCTTTCAGGAGGTCGTACCGGTACTGAACGTCCATGGGAATGTTCAGCGCCGAGAAACCCAATAGGTTATCAATTTGTGTGTTGATCTGAGCAGAAGTGACATTGGCCGGCAGTTTCAGGAACCCTGAAAAACTATTCAGGAGAATGGCAAAAGCTTCTTTTAGTCCGGTAAGCGTGTTGTTCGACGCGATGGCCGAATGGAAGCTTTTCAGCAGGTTGCTTTGGCTGGCCGCACTGTTTGGCGTGAGCAAAACGCGCTCCACCGCCAACTCGGGCAATTGCTGATAAGCCTGAAGAATATGGTGATTTGTGTAAATAGGGTCGGTGCTGCAAATGGCTTCGGCGTCGTCTTCCGAAACCAGCAAAAGTTTCAGTTTCGAGACTTCCTCAATTCCCTGGTTGTTGCAGTCGATGG
>DAOPZV010000130.1:4711-7651 GCA_035353575.1 Prolixibacteraceae bacterium
GTCATTTCCGAAGATTCAGGAATGGGCCGGAGCAACCGGATCAGGTCGCCGTCGGTGGTAATGCCGCAGCCCTGCGTAACGGTCACCTCGTTGCCGGTGCCGATGCTCACCTTCAGGCCACAAACAATGCCCACGCCATTGAGGCAAACGCGTGTGAGCCGCTGCTGGTCCTGAAAATAGTTGACCAGTGTGTTGAGTTGGTCGGCGGTTAAAACCTGGTCGTCGGTGAACGAACGGTATTGTGATGTTATGGAGCTTAATTTGGTTGCCATAGCCTGATTTTTAAATGTTTCCTAAATTGGTTCTGCCCAGTATAATTTTGTCTTTCAAGTTTTCGGTTTCGTCGTCGCAGTCGAACAGGAATCCCGAAGGATAGATCGAGTGCAGGCGGCTGAGTATGGTGTTTAAGTCGACGACTATCTGTCGGTTTTGTGTTTTGTCGCTGATGGTGTCGAGGAAAGCTTTCCAGGCTCGTTCGAGTTGTACCATTTCGTTTTTGCTGTCGTCCACTTTTCCTGAAGGGTAGCCAATCCAGCAGATGCGCGCCAAAACATGCGCCGGAAGTTCGCGGCGGATCAGGTCTTCCATGAAACGGCGGAAATCCATGTTCGAGAATCGCTCGGTCCAGCCCGGAAGGACAACCGACACGCGGAACGAGTACGGGTCGAGCGGTTCGCAGTCGTCGCAGTCGCACACCGGCAGGAAAAGATCGGTACCGATCGTGTAGTCTTTCGCTTCGTCGGGGCGAAGCAGCAAATGCTCAATCAGGTACATGCCCTCAGCCGGTTTTACTTCTTTCATAAATGCCACCAGTTCGCTTATTTCGGTGGAGGCTTCTTCTTCGGTCGCAAAAAAGTCGATGCGGCGGGCGATGATGTGCCCCTCGTCGGTTGGGTCAGGCACCGCCGGGTTGGTCAGGTTAAAATAGAATTCTCCTGAAACAGCCTGCTTGATCTCGTAATTCAGCGGATCGACTGCCAGCGCCCTCACCAGCAGAAGTTCCTTGTTCATTTCCTCTTTCGAGTGGTATTTTTTTGAGCCCGACAACAGAATCTTTTGCGCCGGAGTTTTGATGCGCCAGCGGTATTCCAACAGGTTGTCGTCGTCGTTTTCCTGATACACTTCCAACGGGTCGTTCGACAGGTTGCGGCGGCTAAAATCGGTCATGCCTGTGAGCAAAGCCAGTCGCTTTTCGATGGTCGATACGTTCAGCGAATTCCACAGCGTGCTTTTCTGCTTGTAGTAGTTGAAAGCCGCGCCACGCTCGGTTCCCAGTTCGTCGTAACTTTTCAGGAAAAGTTCTTTGGTGCGGATCACCGCTTGTGTGGCATCGCTGCCATAAAGCTGTTTCATCAGGAAAGCATAGTCGCGGAAACTCTCGGCAAAGCGCGACAGCAAATGGTCGAGCAAGCGATTTTTGCGGTCGGTTTTTGGGTCGAGCGCGGCAAAAATCTTTTCGGCAAGCTCATCGGCGCTGGCCGATAAATAGTCTGCCGGAACGAGGTTTTCAATGCCGCTGATGTCGGTCACGGCCTGGGTAAAGTAGCTTCGCGCCACGGTGTTGTCAACAGCCAGCAGTTCTTTCACCGATTCGAGTTGAGCAAAATAGCTGGCCAGAATCTGGTCGAAGAAAAGCAACCACGCCTGCAACTGTTTGGCTTGCGCTTTTCGGGCGTCGGGTGCCGAGGGTGAAAGCCCAAACTCGCCAATGCCATAGGTTTCAGGAAAATGATTCTGAATGGTGGCATATTCGCCAACCGGCAAAAATTCGCCCGAAGGCACATCGAGCAGCTTGTTCAGTTGTGCCTTTTTTTGCGCTTCGGTTTCTTCCGTTTCAAGCTGAAACAGGTATTTTTTTACCGCCTGTTGGTTAATGTTGACGGGCAAAACGCCTTTGGTGTAGCTGAACGCGCTCTTGGTGCAGAGGAACGGTTTTTTGCCTTCGTCAATGCAAATCACCCACGGCTGGCTCGGTTTGGCGTCGGGGCCGCAGTTGTTAATCGAAATGTCTTTGATCAGGTTCACACCCTCGATGTCCATAATCAGCCGGACGATGTCGCTCAGGCGAACTTCGCGGCGCAGGCTGGCTGCTTCGAGTTCATCCGGATCGATAAAGCCATTGGCGAGGATGGGCCCGTCGAAAATTTCGGTGGTGCCGTAGCCCTTGTCGAGCATTTCCTGCAAGGCGTAAAACCTGACCGACGGCGAAAAGTAACCCTCGATAGCCCGAATGACGCGGGCGTGAACCAATTCTTCGTCGGTATCAGGTTTTACATCGATGATGGCACAAACCGAAACCGGGTGGACACCGACTTCGGAAACCTTCATCAAATCCTCGCACAGATTGCGGTTCAGGTGGTATTTCTTAACGACTTCCTGTTCGATTTGCTTTTTGCGCGCCTCGATTTGGGTGTCGGTCGTATAAACTTCAGGATCAAATTCGTCGAAATCGAGCAAAATCTCGTAAAGTCCCTGCAAGGTAAATTCCTTCTTGTATTTGTCTTCAATTTCGAAGGGCTCGTAATGGAGCAGTTCCTCCTTGCAATTCACGTACACTTTTTTTCTGAAAGGCAGCAGCCACGCGTTTTTCACGCCTTCGGTGTCGATGAAAAGCTTGCGGTAATCAGAAACCGTCACCGGCTTGGTCGGCAAAACTTCTTCGGCCCGAAAGAATTGCCCCGAGAACGGTTTTGTGTTCCCGGCTTTGGTGAGCAAATCTTCGATGGGCAGGTTGATGCGGTAGCCCAGATCGGTGATGGCATAGGCCAGCAATTCGAGCATCGTAATGCCCGGATCGTGCGTGTTGTAGTCGGTCCATATTTTGCCGCTCACTTTGGCAATGTAATCCAGCCCGAACTGTTTCAGGAACGCAAAATCCAGGTCGTCGCCGGTGGAGACTTGGGCTGAAATGCTGCTATGTAGTTCTGTGTTTGGCATGTT
>DAOPZV010000130.1:7751-11052 GCA_035353575.1 Prolixibacteraceae bacterium
ATGCTGGTTTTTATCTCCCCTTTGTGGCTGATTTTCAGATCGGTGATGTAATCGACATACGGCAATTTTTCGATGGAACTGATCAGCACGCTTTGGTGCAGCGTGGTTCCAAACCGCAGGTCGGTGGTTCGCTCAAAGGCCCAGGGCGACAGCATTTTCGTGAGGTCGTCCTGCAATGTTTTCTGATAATAGTTTTCGTCGAAGCCGGGGTTGAAACGCACTTTCAGCGAAACAGTCACTTCTTCGTATTCAGGATTGATGATGTTCAGGTTGACATGCAGACCGCTCAGCGCGGCGAGGTAGTTGTACACCTTATTCAGGGTAGCACGGCTGACGCGCGGCTGATAAATGTCGAACACATTGCGGTTTACAATGTCGGGGATGACGACAACCGTAACATGGCCCGGCGCCAAAAACGAGGTGGCCGACGTGTGGTTGAGGCAGCGCACTTTGTGTATTTCTGGAAATTGCTGCAAAATCAGCCGCTCGTAATCCCACAGCGTGATGGCGCGGTTTTTATGCCGCAACCGTTCGCTAACACGCAGGTAAAAAGCGGCATCGCTTTCTTCGGAAAGGCCGCCAAACGAGCTAAATGGCTGGCTCACCGATTTCACTTCCTGAACCCGGTTGACCAGTTTGGCGATTGTTCCAGCCGGAATGCCGGTTTTCAGGTGCGAAAGATCGTTGCCGCTGTTTTCAAATTGCGCCAAAACAGCTTGCGCTCGAATGTCGATGATTTTGCAAACGGTGTCGTATGGTTTATCCATCCGCACCCGAATCCAGTGCAGGCCTTCGGGTAACGATCGGTTGGTGGTGGTGGCATTTTCAGGCACCGCAAATTTCACGATTCCCGATTTTAAAAAGTTGTCGGTACGATTGGCAATCAGGTAATTGCTGTTCAGGGTTTGCCACTCGTCGTTGCAAAGGATGCTCCATTCCATTTTTTCGCCGGGCGCAAAACCGGTTGATTCGGGGTTTTCGCTTCCTTCAAAAATCTGGAACAACAGTGAAACCTGCTGCAATGGCTGGGCATCTTTTAGCCCGATGTACAATTCGCCGCCTGCCGGATAAGCCGGAACCAGCAAAATATTCGAATCGGGAACATTCCCGCTTTGTTTTTCAGTCTGGCCAAACGGCTGCTCGTGGAAAAGTTTCAGGCCGGGTTCCACGGGCAAATCGTTTTGTGCCGGATTAAAGGCCGCTTTTGCCGTGGCCGAATAGCTGAGTTCCATCGACTCAATCATGGGCAAATACGGTTCCTTCGGAATGAGCGTTGTTTTCTCGTTTTGCAGCGCCATGGTGTAAATCCGCGGGTACATTTCCTGAAGGAAGCTCTGGTTCAGGCTCATTAGCAATTGTCCGCCCTGCGTGGTATCGAACTGGTTGTTTGTCACACTGAACTGGCAGCGGTAATTGTCGTCAACTTTGGTGAATAGTGCCAAATCGCTCGAAACCGTAGCTGGTTTGTTGCGGCTCAGCACCGAAACACTGGCTTTGAAATAAGCGTCGCTGCTCACAATCAGGTTGCTGGCTGTGTCGTCGAACTTCTGGTTTCCCTGTTTTTTGAATTTAATCGCGTCGCGGTAATCGAAAACCGTGGCATCGCCGCGCGACTCGGTGCGGTAGGCAAAATATTGACTTTTCAGCGAGTCGGGTGTGTTCATCCAGTTGATGGTCAGGTTGAGCGAATCCCACTGTTTGCCCAATGCTTCCTGATTTTTGATGGTGAACCGCGAACCTTTCAGCGGCGTCGGCCCAAAAGGCATGAACGGTTTTTTCGCGTTCAGCATGCCCAAATCGTTTTCCAGTTCGAGCGATTTGATGCCTGAAACACTGACGTTGATCGTAACGCTTTTAATTTTTTCTGCTGAAAGGGCGGCGTAGAACGGGTAGCCTTCGGGTGTTTTGGGGTCGATGATGAACCGCGCCACTGGATCGGAACCGGAAAAGCGTTCGCCCAACACAGCGGGGTTGTAATTGACAACGGGATCAACCGATTCGTCGAGCGCGATCACAAAATTCAGGTCTTTGCCCTGCACCGACGCGTCGGCTTTAAATGGGCCGAGCCACTTCTTTTCGCCACTTAGCCAGATGTTCAGGCACTTTTCGGACTGTTGAGCTACCGCGGCAGCAAGATTATTCTTGAACGTTATTCTCAGGGAAATGGTGCGGATTCCCTCGTTCAGGAGCAAAACCGGCGAAGCCACGGCAAAACCAAGACGTGCATCCGGGAGCTCGGGCATTTCGGCGGTGTAGGCGTTTTTCAGGTAGCCAAAGGGGTACCATTTCAGGTCGCCGGATGGGGCAGGAGCGCCCAGCCCATCGAACGAGTTGGCCACCTCGCAGACTTTGATGCCTTTTAGATTCGGCTCGGCGTGGTGGTACAGGTTTTTCAGTTGGGAAACGGTCGTTTTGTTGGCAATCAGTTCTTTGGTGGTTTTGTAAACCAGCTTTTTGCCCAGTGCGTCTTTTCCGGCGTCGAGCGCGGTTGCTGCATCAATTTTTTTCTGAACGGTGTTTTTGGCCAGTTCGAAGATCACATGAACCTGGTCGGAAACCGGTGTCCGCTTGTCAATTTTCAGGATTTCGCGGTAGTAAAAATCGAGGTGCCGCTGCGTGAGTTGGTTGAAATGTTTTTTACTGAAATCGAGCAGCTTCAGAAAACACACAAACAGCGCCAGGTGCGGGTTGAGCGACTGGTTGCTTTCTGCGTTTTCGAGCAGCGATTTGACTTCGGAGTCGGCCACAAAAAAGTCTTCCCAATTGCCGTCGGGTTTGTTTTCGAGGTCGAAAAAGTTGACCTGCGCAGCGAATTTCCGGGCAAACGTCATCCAGTCGGTCGTCCCGAAGTCCATCAGGTTGATGGTTGTCGGGTTCAAAGCCTCCAGGAAGCGTTGCTGCTGGTCGGTGCCCTCGCCGGGAATGATGGCCGTATGTTTGGTTTTGGTCGTCATGGTTGAGATATTTCAGTGCCTTCCGATTTGTAGAACGGGTACACCATATTTTTTCTCGAATTGGTGATCCGCACCACGTAGTCGATGTAAATCAGCAGGATGCCGTCGTTGTCGGTCGATTCGTCAATGCGTATTTTCTCCACGTCGATGCGCGGTTCGTGGTACAAAATGGCCGTTTTAATCAGGTCGATCACATACGTTTTCAGGGTCAGGTTCAGCGGTTTAAAAAGCAATTCGTCGAGGTTGCAGCCGTAGTCGGGCACCAAAATGCGTTCGCCCGGCCGTGTGGACAGCAAAATTTGCAGGCTTTTTTCAATGTCTTCCTCGTCGCGGGTAAGCGCCACCGT
>DAOPZV010000131.1:0-10922 GCA_035353575.1 Prolixibacteraceae bacterium
CAAAAGCGGTATCAGGGTTTTCCAATGTAAAGCCACTGTCGGGGCGAGCCGCTAACGCAGCAGCTATCATCCCGGGAATCAAGAACATAAATACAGGCAACAATTTAAAATAACCGGCGGCTATAGTACCTCTGCGGGCGCGTTTCATTACTACATCATTGGCTTCTCCTTTTGACTGGCCAAGGACACGTTGAACGATGTGCTGGTCGGTAGCCCAATACCAAAATCCGATGATCGTCGCTCCAACAAAAACCCAAAAGCCTGGATACTCGTCGTAAAGAGGGTCACCTATCTCAAAATGGAACATGTGGTTAGTGCCATAGGCAACGCCATCGGCCCCTTTGCCCAGTGTTTTGGAATAATCAATCATCGCTGTCCAACCATCAGTTATACTGCCGTGTCCAAGCGCTGATAGACCAAGGAAAAGAACAAGAAAAGAACCAATAATGAGAATTGGAGTTTGTATTGCCGACAGAGTCATTACGCCTTTCATTCCTCCAAAAACAGTAAAAATACCAGTTAATACAATCAGACCGATTGCACCGTACCAGAATGGCAAACCAAGAAGGCTTTCCATAAAAATACCTCCTGTAAATGCGGTAACACTTACTTTTGTCAGCACATAGGCGACTAAAGTAATAATAGATAGCCACGACCCCGTTGCTGGTGTATAACGATTCTTCAGGAAGTCGGGCATAGTGATAATTTTTCCTAACTTATTATTCATAAGTTGGTAGAACGGCACGAACAACCATCCCAAGATAAGGATCATCCAGCCTTGCATTTCCCAATGCGCCATACCCACTCCAGCTTTAGCACCGGTACCTGCAAGCCCCACAAGATGCTCGGAGCCAATGTTTGCGGCAAAAATGGCAGCTCCAATGATGTACCATGGTTCGCCTTTCCCAAACAGGTAATCTTCGCTGTCAGCGCCTTGTTGCGAGCGTTTGTGCTTTTGTATCGAGCGATAAACAGCCCAGCCAACCAATAAGATACCTACTACTATAATCAACCAGTCGAGCCAAATAAACTCATGTGAATTCCAATTCATAAGTTGTGTATTAGATTATTAATTTGATTATTAGTTGAATATTTAAAACTTAACTATGCGATCAATTCCAATTTCATCAATGTTGCTTTTTGCTTTATAGTAGAAAGCGCCCTTTCTCGATTCCGAAACATCTTTTTCACTCTGTTTTTCGAGCACTCCGAGTGACAACATCTTTTTCCTGAAATTTCCCGGGTCAAACTCGCGCTGAAAAATAGCTTCATACAATTTTCGTAACTGAATGAGCGTAAATTTCTCAGGCAATAGCTCTAAACCGACCAAGCTATAACCTGCCTTTTGCTGAAGTTTAACGAGCGCTTTTTCAAACATCGCCTGATGGTCGAAAATCAACTGCGGCAATTTTTGAATTGAAACCCAATAAGCGCCATTTTCCTTTACTTTTTCCTCATCATGCAAATCAATCCGGATCAGGGCATAGTAAGCTAAACTAATCACTCTCGCCTCCGGGTCCCTGTTCGGCGCCGAAAATGCTTCAACCTGTTCCAAAAAGATTTCCTCCAGCCCTGTTGTTTGCTTTAAAATTCTGGCTGCGGCTTCATCAGCAGATTCGTTATCCTTAACAAAACCTCCCAGCAGCGACCACTTCCCTTTGTATGGCTCAAAACTACGCGGGTAAAGCAATAGTTTCAACTCATCACTCTGGTAACCGAGAATTACACAATCGATTGAAACGTAATGCCGTGGATGTATTTTGTACAATTCCATTTAACTCTCATTTGTATGACGAAAATATAAAAGTATTATTTACTTTTATTATTCTAAATGTACAAAAAGAGCTTTCCTGTTGGAAAACATTTTTTCAGTGTAGCATTAACTTTTGCTACCTGCTATAAACGAAAAGAGGGAAAACCAGTGACGGTCTTCCCTCTTTATCAGTATTTTATTAAAAAATCTAACTATTCTACAGAAATATCAGTGTTAACGTTTTTGCTACCTACCAAAGCGTAGAACAACAAGTAACCCAAACCAGCAACAATTACCCAGTAGCTTGGTAAATAACCAGCGATATCAGCTACCCAACCCTGAATTGCAGGAAGGATACCTCCGCCGCAAACCATGGTCATGAAAATACCTGAAGCTGCTGCAATATATTTGCCTAAACCTTCCACTGCAAGGTTGAAAATACCACCCCACATAATTGAAGTACAAAGTCCTACTAATACAAGGAATGCAGCATTGATTGGAACTTCCAGTAAACCAAAAGATGTTACACCGTCAATGCTTTTCAAAACTGGCAATGAAACCAAAGTAGAGGCCGGAGAGAACATAGCCAAAAGAACAAGAACCAAACCTAAACCTGATGCAAAAGTGAGCATCGTTTTACTTGAAACTTTTGCTCCGATTGAGGCTCCAACCAAACGGCCAATCAACATCAGGAACCAGTAAGTTCCGGCAACGAATCCGGCAGTAGTAGCATTCAACGCATTAGGAGTAGCCGGGTCAACCAGGAAATAATTTAATACTCCGGGAGTTCCAACTTCAACACCCACGTAAACGAAAATACCAACAGCGCCCAAAATGAAATGGCGGAACTTCAAGGCTCCTGACATCAGGTTTCCCAGTGGTTCAGAAGATTGTTCAGCGTGAGGTTCCGGAATATTCACAAAATATAATACTACAAATACGATAGCGAAAACAGCCATTGCAGCATACATGAATGGAAAAATATTGGTAATCTGAGCCTTGGCTGCATCGCCAATTAAAATACCAACAATCATAGGAGTTGCAGTAGCCATTACAGAGTTGAAAGAACCACCAACCTGAATAAGCTGGTTTCCTTTGTTACCACCACCACCAAGTGTGTTCAACATTGGGTTCACAACTGTGTTCAGCAAACACATAGAGAAACCGGCAACGAATGCTCCAATCAAATAGACAGCAAATGCTGAATTTTGATCAGAATAACCTGAAAGATATTGAATGCCTACTCCAACAAAGCCAACTGCAATAGCAATTAAAGCCGTTTTTTTGTAGCCTATTCTTTGGAGTAAAATACCGCTTGGAATACCCATTACAGCATAAGCAATAAAGTTGGCTGCATTTCCAAGAAGTCCCAAGAGATTAGTTACTGCAAACTGGCTTTTCAGCACAATACCCATTGGCGCGGCAAGGTTTGTTACAAACGAAATCATACCAAACAGCATGATCATCATGATGATTGGCACCGTGTAATTTTTGTTTTGACTCATGATTTGAGGTAATTTGATTGTTAATTGATGAAGTTAAAGTTTGTGTTCAAAAATTTAGATTTAGTGCCCGAATTTGCAAAAAATAACTCAGTATTTGGACAAACCCATAAAAAAAGCACTAAAAAATATAATGATGACTGGACTTCAATCTCTTTCAGAAACAGTTTCGCCAGCCATCAAAATATTTATATATTTCTACAAATCGAGTTTTATAGAACCTTTTGCACGGATAAACAATTTATGACAGCTTCCTTTACCATAAACATGTTCTAAAGTACTCACATATTTATCGAGTAAATCCTGCGGAACGAAGGCCTGGATAGTACCACCAAATCCTCCGCCATGAACGCGCCATGCGCCTTTTCCTTTCAGCACCATTTCGCTCAAAGCCAACGCCAGAGAAACTACCTGTTCATCTTTATGAACTACATCGAAAATATTCTGATTGTACATGTACGAGCTGTAACCCGATTCAACAACCATTTTCAGAAACGACTGGAAATCGTTGTTTTCCAAAGCTGCAACCTGCTCAACCACGCGAGCATTATCGCCCTGGAAGTGGTACGCACGAAGTAATGCGCGGTCGCCGGTTACTTTGCGGATTTCAGGCATTTTTTCAACGATTTGTTCCAAGGTTACCTGACGCAAAACTTTGGCGCCCAATTCTGCGGCAACAGCTTTCATCTCGGTTGGCAATGAAGCATATTCAGCCTGAGAAGCAGCATCATCGTGACCACCACCAACATCGGTAATTACCAATGCAAAACCGGTTTTTACGAAGTCAAAGTCAACTTCTTTCACGATTGGTTTCGATGGATCTTCAAAATCGATGGTAATCAATCCACCAACCGAACAAGCAGTCTGATCCATCAAACCGCATGGTTTTCCGAAGAAATTATTTTCTGACCACTGGCCAATGATTCCATTCTCAACAGCACTCATTTTGCCATCGTTGAACAGGTGATTGATGATTGCGCCAATCAAAACTTCGAACGAAGCTGAAGAACTCAAGCCCGAACCTTTTGGTACACGACCTTCGATGCAAGCGTCGAAACCGCCAATGATATAGCCCTTTTCGCTCATGCGGGCAGCGATACCTTTTACCAGCGACGAAGAAGTATAGAATTGGGCAGGATCGATTTCCAACGAACCTAAGTCAACCTGAAATTCAGGATAACCTACTGATTTAATGCGAATAGTATTGGTTCCGTTTGCTGCGGCAACGGCGATATTGTCGAGGTTTACAGCACCTGCCAATACGCGACCGTAGTTGTGGTCGGTGTGGTTACCACCAATTTCGGTACGACCAGGCGAGCTGAACAGCGAAACATCGTCAGTTCCGTAAACCTGCTGAAATTCGTTCATTAAAGCGGCATAACGGTCGGCCTGTTCTTTCAGTACCACTTCATTTACACCATATAATTCCTGAAACAATGGATTTTTTCCATTGGCAATCTTTTCGATCAAAGCGCTAATCTTTGCCATAGTTTTTTAGTGTGTTTAATTATTTATTGGTTTGTTGTTTTTTATAATGAATTGGTGACAGATCGCGTAAACGCTGTGCTGCCTGCTCGGCAGTGATATCGCGTTGCGGCGTGGCCAGCATTTCGTAACCTACCATAAATTTCTTCACTGAAGCTGAACGTAAAAGAGGCGGGAAAAAGTGCATGTGCAAGTGCCATTCAGGATAATCATTCCCATCTGTTGGTGCCTGATGCAAACCAGCCGAATAAGCAAACGAAACCTCAAACAGGTTGTCGTATTTCACCGTCAGCTGCTTGTAAATATCAGCCAAGGCCGTTCTTTCCTCATCGGTCAATTGTAAAATATTCTGAACGGGGCGACGGCTTACAATCATCGTTTCGAAAGGCCACAACGCCCAGAAAGGAACCAATGCAACGAAATGTTCATTCTGAACAACCAAACGATCTTTTTTAGTCAATTCAGCTTTCAGGTAATCGCTTAAAAGAGTAACACCGTGCTTCTCGAAATATTCTTTTTGCGTTTTCGATTCCTTGGCTGGCTCTGTTGGAACTGATGATGACGACCAGATTTGCCCGTGCGGGTGTGGGTTTGAACAACCCATAATGGCGCCTTTATTCTCGAAAATCTGCACATAATTAATCATCGGATTGCTGCCCAGTTCTTCAAACTGCTCGCACCAAACGTCAACCACATTGCGAATGTCTGCCACTTCCATTTCAGGAATGGTAAGACTATGATCGTCGCTGAAACAAATTACCTTGCAAATTCCACTTTCGCTTTTGGCCTGAAACAGGTTTCCTTCATCAACGTTACCTTCTGGAGTATCAGTCAATAGAGCACTAAAATCGTTGGTAAATACGAAAGTTCCTTTGTACTGCGGATTGAACTTCCCTCCTGCCCTTTCGTTTCCGGCGCACAAATAACAAGTTGGATCGTATTTGGGGCGTTCGTCGCCTGCAGTTTTCTCAACCTGTCCTTGCCATGGGCGTTTTGCACGATGTGGTGAAACTAAAATCCAGTCTCCTGTAAGCGGATTTAATCTTCTGTGCGGATAATCTTCAATATTAAAATTACTCATAAATTATACTTTTCTAACTGGTAGGTACTGGTGGGTAAAAATAGATCATTTCTCTTTTACTGACCAAATGAACTTTGTGTTTAGAAACATCTTTACAAGGAGTTTCGCTGAATGAGAGCCGAGTGGTTCCTGATCTTCTCAGCGCTTCGTTCCTGAATCATTCGGGCCAGTGTTTGCCCCATCAGTTGGAAGTCGGTTGAAATAGTAGTAATTCCTCCGGCAACAACCTCTTTCAGAACAGTGTCGTTAAACGAAACGATGCCAACATCTTTACCCAATTGCAGATTCTTCTCGGCAGCTATCTTCACCAATCGCACCAGATTACGGTCAGATGGAACAAAATAAACTTCTCCAGCTTTCATTTCCTTGTTGGTCAGGTTACGGATGATCTCCGACTTAAAATCTTTCTCTTTGCAAAACCGCTGAAATCCGATCATTCTTCCTTCCGGCTCTTTACCTCCGGGAAAAATCATGATTAATTCTTTGTATTTTCGAAGCAAATCATACCCTTCAATCAGAGAGTCGTAAACATCCTTTTCAAAATCCTGATAAATTACCGGGTAATCAGTGAGGTCCTCTTTCAGGCGATCTAAAATGTACACTTTATCTTTGGGAAGCTTACCGATAACATCAACTGTATCGTCGAAAGTGGCTGGCATAATGACATACGAAGTGTATTTGCCGTTACTTTCAGCTATAAGGTTTTTAAAAACCTGGTAATTGAAATGATGAAAATAAATATCTACATTCGATTTATTGTCGAGACTGTTCAGGAACGAAGTATATAAATCTTCCTTGAACGTATTTAATTCGTCGAAAAGCAGGAATATCTTTTGATCGACATTAATCTCGACGCTGTTGATGTAATAGCCCTTCCCCTGAATAGAATTGATAATACCCTTAGCTTTCAGTTCGTTAAAGGCAACCATCACTGTATCGCGCGACAACTCAAATTCAGTACAAATCTGATTCAGCGAGGGAATCTTATCTCCAAGTTTCAGCTCTCCAATTGAAATTGACGTGTAAATAGAATTAATGATCTGACGGTATTTCGGAACTCCTAACGAATCGTCTATCTGAATATTCTTCACGCGAGTGGGTTTTGTTTGGGTTAATCGATTTCAAAAATAGAAATAAATCGCAACAATTTATACAACCAGTACCCACCAGTCTGAACGAAAAAATTAAATTTGTATGCCGGTTGAAAACAGTGTTCAGTTGTCAGTCGCAGCAAACAGAGAAAGTAATTAATCGTCATTTGTTTCACATCATTGATAGTCGTCACGGTAGAACCCTTTTACCATGAATGGCAATTAAATGACCACGAATGACAATTCGCGAAAAATGACATAAACAATCTAAATTCAAAAATAACTAACATGAAAATTACTAAATCACTCTTTGGAACGACCAATGAAGGAACCGAAATCGATCTTTTTACCCTGGTGAACGACAATCAGGTTACAGTAAAAGTTACCAATCTTGGTGGTATTATCACGGCTATTGAAACACCTGATAAAAACGGCACCATTACCAATATTGCCTGTGGATTCGAAAAACTGGAAACCTATCTGAGTGATGAATACCTTGGAAGCTATCCCTATTTTGGCTGCTTGTGCGGACGTGTTTGTAACCGTATTGGCGAAGGTAAATTTACGCTTGAAGGCAAAAACTATACGCTGGCTGTAAACAATGGGGCAAACCATTTGCACGGCGGATTAATTGGGTTCGATCGTAAGGTATTTTCTACAGAAATTGTGGAAGGAAACGGTAGTGTTGGAGTAAAACTCAGTTACCTGAGCCCTGACATGGAAGAAGGATATCCCGGGAATTTAAAAGTTTCGTGCACCTATACCCTGAACAACAATAATGAACTTACCCTGGAGTATGGCGCTGAAACCGACCAGACAACCATTGTCAACCTGACAAACCACACCTATTTTAACCTGACTGGCGGGAAAGATCAGATTTTGGATCATGAACTACAGCTGACTGCCAAATCGTTTACCGAATCGGTTGATATGATTCCAACCGGCAATATCGTTCCGGTTGCGCATACTCCATTCAACTTCCTGAATAAAAAGAAATTGTGCAAAGACATTGAAGTCCTCGAAACCGGGTACGATCTGAATTTTGTACTCGATAATCCTGATGGAAAATTAGTTTATGCCGGATGTCTGAGCGAATCAACTTCAGGAAGATCGGTTGAGGTTTATACCACACAACCTGGAATTCAGCTTTATACGGGCTACTGGATTCCTGATCTGGTTATCGGTGGAAAGAAGAAATTCGGAAGCTATTCTGGCGTTGCTCTTGAAACACAGCACTATCCAGATTCAATTAACAAATCGGAGTTTCCTTCGGTGATACTGAAACCAGGAGAAAAACTCGAAGAAAAGACGATCTACAAATTTGGATTAAAATAAAGAAAAGGGCTTCGGCCCTTTTTTTACTAAATAAATGAAAAACAAAAATTCGTACTTTTGAGTTTAATTGGATTATTCTAAACGAAAGCTTAATGAAGACCATCATCGAATTATTTGAGACAAGTGTTAAAAAATTCAGGAATAACGTTTACTTGTTGGAAAAAAACAACGGAAAATATGAAGGAACAACCTACAGTGAAACCCGTGATCTAGTTCTGAAATTTGGTGCTGGATTGGCTTCGTTAGGTCTTCAAAAAGGTGATCGTGTCGGACTTATTTCTGAAGGCCGAAATGCCTGGATTATCTCTGAATTAGGTATTTTATATGCGGGTGGAATTAATGTTCCGCTGTCGGTTAAGCTCGAATCGGGGAACGATCTGAAATTCAGGCTGGCACATTCCGGAAGTAAAATGGTGATTGTCTCAAAAGGACAAGCTTCGAAAATTGAAGAAATTGCAGATCAACTGCCCGAACTGGAAAAAGTTATTTATCTGGATGGGAAAGAAAATCCGGGACCGAAAGATATCAGTTATGAGCAGGTGTTGGCGTTGGGAACCGAACTTCTAAAAGAAAAATCCGACGAATTTATAGCACTTTACAATTCTGTTTTACCTGATGATGTGGCCAATATTTCATACACCTCGGGAACAACAGCCGACCCCAAAGGAATTATGCTCACGCAATTGAATTATGCAGCAAACGTGGTGCAAGCCAGCACTGTTTTGCACATTGGAGAAGATTGGAAAACGCTGGCATTTCTTCCGTGGGATCACTCATTTGCTCATACTGCATGCCTCTATTGTTTCATGTATTACGGAGCAGCTGTTGCTTCGCTGGAAGTTGGAAAGACTCCGATAGAAACACTCAAAAATATACCTAAAAACATCAAAGAGATACAACCAAGTATCCTGATGAGCGTTCCTGCTGTTGCAAAAAATTTCAGGAAAGGTATTGAGTCAAGCATCAGGGCAAAAGGACCAACTGCCGAAAAGATGTTTAACCATGCCTTAAAAATAGCATATGAATATAATGGCAACGGATGGGATCGCGGCAATGGAATACGGTTTATTTACAAGCCGTTGCTGGCGTTCTACGATAAAATTATCTTTTCAAAAATCCGCGAGGGCTTTGGTGGGAAACTCGAATTATTTATTGGCGGTGGAGCATTGCTTGATATAGAACTTCAGCGCTTTTTCTATGCCATCGGAATGCCCATGTGCCAGGGATACGGTTTATCAGAAGCTGCACCTGTTATTTCATCGAACATTCTTGAAGCTGTAAAATTTGGCTCTTCGGGAAGATTGGTAAAATACCTCGACCTTAAAATTTGCGATGCCGATGGCAACGAACTTCCGCTTGGAGAGAAAGGCGAGATTGTTGTTAAAGGCGACAATGTGATGAAAGGTTACTGGAACAACCCAAAAGCAACAGCCGAAACTGTGAAAGACGGCTGGTTATATACCGGCGACATGGGTTACATGGATAAGGACGGATTTCTATTCGTTCTCGGCCGCTTCAAAAGCTTGCTGATTGGCAGCGATGGCGAAAAATACAGTCCTGAAGGAATTGAGGAATCGTTGGTTGACCAATCTCCATATATCGATCAATGTATGCTGTACAATAACCAAAATGCTTATACTTCCGGGATGGTTGTTCCAAATATTCCGGCGTTGAACCGGGAAATCGAGAAAAAAGGATTGAAACCCTGGACCGACGAAGCTATAGCAGAAACTCTGAAAATTATTCAAAGCGAGATAGATGCCTACAAAGCCGGAGGAAAGTTTGCCGAATCGTTCCCCGAAAGATGGCTACCAACCACCATTGCCGTTTTGCCCGAAGCTTTTACCGAACAAAACCACTTACTAAACTCGACGATGAAAATGGTTAGGGGCAAAATAAACGACTATTTTGCTACAGAACTTGAGTTTTTATATACTCCTGAAGCAAAAAATATCGTTAATCAGAAAAATATCGACGCGCTAAAAAAATGGCAAAATAAATAACTGAAAAATTAAGTATCATGAAACGAATAACGTTCATCATCCTTCTTTTCCTGTGTTTTGAAGTAGATTCATTTGCCCAGAAAATTGGGGGATTTGGAGGAGAATTATCTGTTTTGGGGGCCAAAGTAAATTACCGCGACTGGGTATCGAAAAAGACGGGTTTTGAATTTTTTGGTGGTGTTTCCGCCGAACTAGACGATGTTAAGCCTAACGACTTCGAAGCCGGATTTAAGTTTTTGCATGCGTTGATTTATACACGCACTGACCGCACCTATTTCGGAATTGTTGGAAAGTATAAGTGGGTGAATTTACCCGACGAAAATGCGCGGACCAGTCTTCCTGTTCCGGGTTTTATAATTGGTAAAGAATGGTATAGTAAACGCGTCCACAGAAAGGGTTTTGCCATTGAGTTGGGTTACCAGTTTGGATCCAAAGAATACTCAATATTATCACCCGAAAACCATAGCTACATTGGGAAAGACACGTTTAATGAATTTCCCCTGATTTTGAATATTCGATATTCGTTCTATTCAAAAAGATAATAAAAATGGTCCTGATTGCTCCGGACCATTTTTATTTCTTTACGACTTCCTTTGCAAGCGGATTATCTAACAACATCAGTAGCCGTTGCACAACGCCTGATTTTTGACCGGGTTTCGTCGGGATTTTGAA
>DAOPZV010000132.1:0-10889 GCA_035353575.1 Prolixibacteraceae bacterium
GCTTTGTATATTCCTGTTTCCGTAGCTGCATAAAAATATTGTCCATCTGTTGCCAAATCCATCACGTTCAGGAAATCGCCTCCATCGCCAATAAAATAGGTATCTTTTATTTCTTTCTTTTCAAGGTTAACCACAACAATTCCGAAGCCGCACGACAAATAAGCCAGCTTGCCCGAAAACAAAATATTGTTTATTGTTTTGCTTGCCTGAATCTGTTTGCGCTTAATGTCTGAGAGGTTATAAACGGTATTGCCAACCACCAAATCGATGTTCGAATTTTCATAGGCGATAAACAGGAGACCGTTCTCCTTGCTATAGGCAACCTTCTGAACGCCCACATCTGAAAGCCCTGAAATAGAGGTCATCTTCTCGATGCTATTGTCTTTTTTATCGTATGAAAAAAGACCTCCTTCTGTAACACAGTATATTTTATCGCCGGAATCGACAACACTTTTCGCGCTCGCATACGACTGGTAATCGGTCCATTCGCCGATTGCCTTCTGCGAAAACGATTGATTAATTCCAACAAAAGTCAATAGTAACAGAGCTATTATTCGCTTCATTTCGTTTTCAGATGAGTTAAATAATCGATCAATTTTTGAGTTGCCCGTCCGCGGTGACTTATCTTATTTTTTTCGTCGAGCGACATTTCTGCAAAACTCAGCGACGACTCTATCGGTTTAAAAACCGGATCGTATCCAAAACCGGTCGCGCCTCTTCTTTCTTCCAGGATTTCGCCGTCAACAATGCCTTCAAACTGCGTTTCCCGGCCGTCGATAACAAGCGAAATAACTGTCTTAAAACGTGCTTTGCGTTTTTTTATTTTGTTCAGTTTCAGTAAAACCAATTCGATATTTTTGTCAGAGCTCTTTTCTTCTCCGGCATAGCGTGCTGAATAAACGCCAGGCTCTCCATTCAGAGCTTCAATCTCTAAACCGGTATCATCGGCAAAACAGTTGTACCCGTATTTATTATATACATAAAACGATTTTTCGGCTGCATTCCCTTCAATTGTTGGCTGGTTCTCCGGAATATCTTCCATACAGCCAATATCGTTCAGGCTAAGCAGCTCAATTGAGTTGCCAAGTATGTGCTTTATTTCCTGAAGTTTGTGTTTATTGTTGGTTGCAAAAACAAGTTTCATGAACGAACAGAATTAGTGATGATTGTAAAAGTATGCTTTTCATCCGATAATAATTTGTTTTTAAGTTGCCGGATGGAACTCACAGCCATTATTTTCATGGCGGTTTGTGTTTTTTTGCGAAACATGCTCGTTTCAAAATTAAAAAACCTTCGTTTACCTGACCAATTATAATACGAGCAGATAAACGAAGGTTGATTTTATTCCGGATGCAAAAGTTCTAAAAAAGTCCGTGAATTTGCGCATCGATGCGGTCGATGATGTAGCTCAAATCCTCCGGATTATTCTGAAAGTCCATTCGGTCAACGTCAACAATCAGCAACTTTCCGGCTTTGTACCGGTTGATCCAAGCTTCGTAACGCTCGTTTAGCTGTTTCAGGTAATCGATGCGGATTGAATTTTCGTATTCTCTTCCCCGTTTCTGAATCTGATTCACCAATGTTGGTACCGTAGCCCTGAGGTAAATAAGCAAATCGGGTGCCTGAACCAGTTTGCTCATCATCTGGAACAGCGAGTGATAATTGTTGAAATCACGGGTTGTCATCAAACCCATTGCGTGCAGGTTGGGCGCAAAAATCTCTGCATCTTCATAAATGGTTCGGTCCTGAATAACAGTTTTGGCCGAACTGCGAATATCGAGTACTTGCCTGAAACGACTGTTCAGGAAATAAATCTGCAAGTTAAACGACCAACGTTGCATGTCTTCGTAAAAGTCATTCAAGTATGGATTTTCGTCAACATCCTCGTAATGAGGGCTCCATTTATAGTGTTTCGCAAGTAATTCAGTAAGTGTGGTTTTCCCGGCTCCGATGTTTCCGGCTAAAGCAATATGCATTGGCTATTCTTTTAAAATTTGAACTAAAATACAAAATAAAATGAAGGCAAAGGGCAAAAAGTTATAAGGCAAGAGCTATATGCCAAACTTTCAGCGACTAACTCTACAGCGATTGGTTAAGCTCGAGCAATTGGTCGAGATATTCCCGGTCGTTCGATAGTCGTGGAATTTTGTTTTGCCCGCCAGCTTTGCCCCGGCGCTTCATCCACTCGTAAAACAAGCCCGGTTTGGCTATCACAAAATGAGGCTTCTCCAGACTCAAATTTTTATGTCGCTTGGCTTCGTAATCGGAATTAATTGTTTTCAAAGCCGAGTCGAAGATCGACACAAAATGATCAAGGTCGTCGGGATCTTTTGCGAACTCCACAATCCACTGGTGAGCTCCTTTCTGGGTACCTTTCATGTAAATTGGGCCGCCTGTGTATTCCGAAATAATGGCTCCGGTGCGTTCGCAGGCGATTTGGAAAGCATTCTCGGCATTGTCGATAATCACTTCTTCGCCAAAAGCATTGATGAAATGCTTTGTGCGGCCTGTAATTACAAACTTGAACGGATATTTCTGTGTAAACCTAACGGTGTCGCCAATCAGGTAGCGCCACAAACCGCCATTGCTCGAGATCACCATGGCATAATTGCGGTCAATCTCCACTTCTTCCAGCGAAACAGTTTCCAGGTTATCGCTTCTGAACTCGTCCATCGGGATAAACTCATAGTAAATTCCGTAGTCGAGCATCAGCAACATGTCATGTTTGTCGGGCTCATCCTGAATTCCGAAGAAACCTTCCGAAGCATTGTATGTTTCGACATAGTGCATGTTGGGACTCGGAATCAGCTTCTCGTATTGTTCGCGGTACGGCTCAAACTTCACCCCGCCGTGCGTAAACACTTCCAGATTTGGCCAAACCTCCAGGATATTGCTTTTACCGGTCACTTCGAGCACACGTTTGAGCAAAACCAGGTACCAAGACGGAACTCCGGCAAACGAAGTCACGTTTTCGCCGAGCGAATGCTGTATGATTTTCTCAATCTTTTCCTCGAATTCTTCAATGAGCGAAATCTCGGTTGAAGGGGTGCGGTAGAACTCGGTCCAGAACGGAATGTTTTCGATAATAATGGCCGATAAATCGCCGTAGTAGCTGTTGTTGGTATAATTGTTCACGCGATGACTCCCTCCCAGGGTGAGTGCCTTGCCCGAAAGAACCCCCGAGTCGGGATTATTCTTGAGGTAAATGGCCAGAACATCGCGTCCACCGCGAATATGAACATCTTCGAGCGAATCTTTACTTACCGGGATGAATTTGCTTTTTTCGTTGGTGGTGCCCGACGATTTGGCAAACCAGCGGGTTTCGCCCGGCCAAAGCAAATTTTTCTCACCCTGCATCATTCGTTCAACAACTGGTTTCAGTTGGTCGTAACCCTGAATCGGGACCCTTTCGCGGAATTCTTTTTCCGAAGTGATGTTTTTAAAGTTGTATTTTAATCCGAATTCGGTATTCGATGCTTTATCTAAAAGGTTGAAAAGAACATCGCGTTGCACTTCGTGTGGATGCTTTTTAAAAAGATCGATTTGATATATCCTTTTAAAATTCACCCAATTGATGATAGAATTGATGACTGGCATGAAGTTTTATTTTCGTCGTCGCCAAATTTATAAAAAATCTGAGGTTTGTTTAACGAAAATACGGCTATCAAAATTGCTTTTCAGGCATCCGGATGGTTTGGCAAGCAACTTCGGCAAGCAAAATACAACTCATGATGGGCCAAACCAGAAATATACAGGCTGTTTACATCTCATGTTTGGGCAAACCAAACCCGATTGTCCTAATTTTCAGGTTTAACTTTTGTCTTAGAAACGCGCAGCGACGAATTTAAGCGCTGTAGTGGCTCGAAAACTTATTATGCAACTTGATTTTTCTTACTTTTACACCTGTCAAAAAAAGCCAATGCCAATTCTATGAACTACATCGACATTGTTCTCGGAATCATTCTGATACTTGCAGCCATCCAGGGTTTTCGCAAAGGTTTTATCGTTGAACTTGCTTCGCTGGCCGCCCTTGTTCTGGGTATTTGGGGTGCCATTAAGTTTTCCGACTGGACTGCCGGATTTATTTCGCGCACGTTTAATTACCATTCCGAGTTTTTAACCATTATTGCCTTTCTGATAACTTTTATTGGCATTGTTATTCTCATTCATATCTTGGGTGAAGTGCTCGACAAAACTGTCAAAGCCATTGCTCTCGGATTTCTCAACCGCCTGGCAGGAATCATCTTTGGAGTGCTTAAAGTGGCAGTGATATTAAGTATTTTGTTGATCTTATTCGACCCGGTTGACGAGAATGTGCACATACTACCCTCAGCACAAAAAAGCACTTCAAAAATCTACTCTCCAATGAAACGCCTGGTTCCAACGCTGTTCCCATTCATAAAACTCTGGACTTGGGAAAAAAGCGACAAACCTGCCGAAAAGAGCAAAGACGAGAAACCAGCAGCCAAAGTGAGCTAAGCCAATTAGATTATGATTTTCGCTGAAGTGCCAATTTAATCAGGCATAATTCAGCTTCAAACGGTTGATTTTATATCTTTGTGCGTTTTTTTAACCGATCCGAAGAATTCGGATTGTCAGGAACTTACTTTTTCTGACCTGAACTACGGTTACTAAAAATTAATCAGCTAGTATAATTTCAAGATAAAATACAATGAATTTCGTTGACGAACTGGAATGGAGAGGCATGATTCACGACATGATGCCCGGTACAAAAGAACAACTTGAAAAAGAAATGACTTCGGCTTATGTGGGTATCGACCCAACTGCCGACTCACTACATATTGGTCATTTGGTAAGCGTTATGATGCTGAAGCATTTTCAGATCGCCGGGCACAAACCTATCGCTTTGGTTGGGGGCGCTACCGGAATGATTGGCGACCCATCGGGCAAATCGCAGGAACGGAACCTGCTCGACGAACCTACGCTTCGTCACAACCAGGAATGCATCAAAAAGCAGCTGTCCAAATTCCTCGATTTCGAGTCGGATGCACCGAATGCCGCCGAACTCGTCAACAATTACGACTGGATGAAAGAGTTCAGCTTCCTGAATTTTATCCGCGACATCGGTAAACACATCACTGTAAATTACATGATGTCGAAAGATTCGGTAAAAAAGCGCTTGGATTCAGACTCAGGAGCGGGAATGTCGTTCACCGAATTTACTTATCAGCTGGTTCAGGGAACCGATTTTTTACATTTGTATCAAACACGCAATGCCAAGCTCCAGATGGGTGGATCGGACCAATGGGGAAACATTACCACCGGCACTGAGCTGATTCGCCGGAAAACCGGAGGAGAGGCGTTTGCATTAACTTGTCCGCTGATTAAAAAAGCCGACGGAACCAAGTTTGGCAAAACCGAATCGGGTAATGTATGGCTCGATCCGAAGCTCACTTCGCCATACAAATTCTACCAGTTTTGGCTAAATACTTCAGATGAAGATGCGATGCGCTACATCAAGATTTTCACTCTTCTTTCGAAAGAAGAGGTTGAAGACCTAACCGCGAAACATACCGAAGCGCCACATTTACGCCTTCTGCAGAAAAAGCTGGCTGAAGAAGTAACGGTAATGGTTCATTCCCGCGAAGAATATGAACTGGCTGTTGAAGCATCGCAAATATTGTTCGGCCAGGGAACTGCTGAATTGCTGAACAAACTCGACGAAGCGACCTTTTTATCGGTTTTTGATGGTGTGCCGCAATACAAAATATCAGCCAGCGAACTGGCCGCAGGTATTAAAATGGTTGATTTACTTGCTGAAAAGGCTCCGGTATTTCCGTCAAAGGGAGAATTGCGCCGTACTATTCAGGCAAACGGGTTAAGCATCAACAAAGAAAAAGCAAGCGATGCGGAAGCTGTTGTAAATGGCAATTTCCTGATTGGCGGGAAATACATTTTAGTGCAAAAAGGCAAGAAGAACTATTTCCTTCTGATTGCTGAATAATTAACCGGAATAAATCAGGGTTTACTGAATAATAAAAGTCAATTTACAGCGTTAAAACATCGACCAAAATCGCTTTCTATGACAAATTTCTTCGACAACCAGAACCTGCTCGAAATTATCTGGAAATGGAAAAAACATCTGATAATCGTTGGCGTGCTTGCCGTTCTGTTTTCAGCCATTTTTTCTTCGTCAGTGTTCATCCAACCAAAGTATAAATCGACAGCGCGCATTTATCCGAGCTTCAACATTTATACATTCAGCGATGAGTCTGAAAGCGAACAGTTGCTCGAAATCATTAATTCTATGGACATTAAACTTAGAGTAATCGATGCTTTTAACCTGAGCGATGTTTATAAAATCACTAAGAGTGATCCGCTTTACCAATCGTATATTTTGGGCGAATTCAACGACAATGTCAGTTTCAAGAAAACCGAATACGAAACGGTTGAAATCAGCGTACTGGATACCGATCCGAAGCGTGCTTCGGCCATGTGTGACTCAATCATTGCTTTTCTCGACGATAAAATCAGGACAATCCATAAAGTGAAATACGACGAGGTGGTGAAAATTGCCTCAAAAGACCTGAAAAGCCTCGATCATGAGCTTGATTCGATCAAGACTAAAATGGACGCACTCAGGAAGGATTATAAGATTCTTGACTATGAGTCGCAGGCAAAAGAAGTTACCCGTGGAATGGTAAACGTTTTGGCCGAACAGAAAAAGAACACTTCAGGCGGAAAAGAGCTCCAGGAGTGGATGAAAAACCTTTCGGAAAAAGGTGGCGAATACGAAATTCTGACCAGCCTCCAGAAAACTTGTCTGGAAGAAAGAGACTCCATCAAGAAAGCTTATGACCAGGCAGTAAGTAGTGCAAAAAAGAAAATTAGCTATGGACAGCGAATTCAGAATCCAATTCCGTCAGATAAAAAGGCATATCCGGTAAGATGGCTTATTGTTCTGGCCTCTACCCTTTCTGCACTGTTCATTGCTCTTTTGGCAATTCTTGTTCTCGAAAACAGAAAAAAATCCTGAAAACGTGTACGAAGCGAGGATAAAAATTAGTCTTTTTTATCTGCTTTCAGCACTGTTTATTTTGCTGAATACGTATTTTCTTGTGATGAAGCATTCGATGGTTGTGAATGCTTTACCTTTCGCTTTTGCGGTTGCACTTACCGCCATCTTTGCGCTCGATAAGCTGCTTTATTTGGTCGTATTTTTTACGCCGCTTTCCCTGCCCCTTTCGGAATTAATACATGGGTTGCCCATAAATATGTTTCTGCCCACCGAGCCACTGCTGTTTGGTATTCTCCTAATTTTTATTCTGAAATGCACGGCCAACAACGGCTTTGATCGCGACATTTTAAAACATCCGGTTTCTCTGGCCATTTACCTTAGCTTGGGTTGGATGTTCATTACCAGCCTCACCAGTACTATGCCAGTTGTTTCGTTAAAATTCTTCCTGTCGAGGGTTTGGTTTGTTGTGGGGTTTTATTTATTGACAGCTAAGCTATTCGAAGACCAGAAAAATATTGAACGATACGTATGGCTCTATGTACTTCCATTGATTCTGGTGATTTTCTATTCCACATACCGGCATTTGGGATATGGCCTCTGGGACAAGCAGGCAGCCCACTTTGTCATGGATCCGTTCTACAACGACCATACCGCTTATGGAGCTGCAATTGCCATGTATCTGCCCTTTCTGTTTGGTTTTTCATTCACAACGATTTACGGAAAGAGTTTTAGATTTTTTGCCCGCGTATGCCTTGCTATTGTGTTTATGGGACTTATTCTTTCATACGCGCGTGCAGCCTGGTTAAGTATGATCGTTGCGCTAGGCATTTGGGCAATCATGCGCCTGAGAATAAAATTCAAGCATTTACTCGCAACATTCTTAGTTGCGGTTGCTTTCATTTTTACTTTTCAGCACCAGATTTTGACTTATCTCGAGCGAAATACCACCGAATCGTCGGCAAACCTAATGGAGCACATCTCGTCGATGTCAAATATTTCTTCCGATGCATCAAATCTTGAACGGTTAAACCGCTGGAGCTGTGCGATCCGTATGTTTGAAGATAAGCCGTTCTTCGGGTATGGCCCCGGAACTTACATGTTCCAGTATGCGCCTTACCAAATAACTGCCGATCGGACAATTATCAGCACCAACTCAGCAAACGGAGGAAATGCACACAGCGAATACCTTGGTCCATTAGCAGAATCAGGCTTTCTGGGGACTTTATTTGTTTTGGTATTGTTAACGACCGTTATTTATACCGGAGTTAGGGCCTATTCCCGTGCAACCGATAAAAAAATGAAGACAATCGCAATGGGCGCTTTACTTGGCCTAATCACCTATTACATTCACGGAACCATGAATAACTTTCTGGACACCGATAAGCTTTCGGTTCCTTTTTGGGGTTTTTCTGCTGTTTTAGTAGCCATCGATATTTATACAAAGAAGAATCCTTCTGAAAAAAGCTCAACTGAAGCTTAAAACTTAGCCTCACTTCTCTTTTTTATTTTTTTAATTATCAACTTAACTTGCTGATTTTAAGCAAAAATAAAAATATTTTTAAAAATAACTAAAAAATTTAGTACTATGTGTTGCATAGTTCCATCTTTTATTTGTATGTTTGTAAAGCCAAAAACAATGTAAGAGAAGGTATAAGTTTAAAAAAAGTTCTTTGTAGCTGTAACCAAACAAAAAACCTTCTGTCAAACAGAAAACAGAAACAAGAAAACAGTTCAGGAAACAAAACAGGAAACAGAAACAAATTTGAAACAAACCTCAGAGCCATGAAGACGAGCAATGTTCAGAAAACAGAAAACAGACCAGTAAAAAAAACAATCTCCTTTCTTTCGATTAAACTGGGGCAAACAGATCTAATGATCGGATGCTGGATGAGCCAAATTGGGGCAAATAGCCGCCAATTTCAAAAAAGGATATCAACAACCAATTTTTAGGAGGACAAACAATGGACTTAAACAATACAAAGGCTCAAATGCGCAAAGGAGTTCTCGAATACTGCATTCTGCTGGTAATCGACGGAAAACCTTTGTACGCCAGCGACATTATCGACGAACTTAGCCGTTCGAAAATGATTGTCGTGGAAGGAACACTTTATCCTCTGCTTACCCGCCTGAAAAACGATGGGTTACTTGCCTACAAATGGGAAGAATCGACGCAGGGACCACCGCGTAAATATTACGAACTGACCGATGAAGGTCGTTATTTCCTGAAAGAAATGGGCGCTTCGTGGGACGAGCTGGTTGAAGCCGTTCAAATGATCAAGGAACACAAATAGGTCATTTTCAGTATAACGCAATAACCCAAAAATTTAGAGAAAATGAAAAAGACATTTACAATCAATATCAGCGGCAGTATTTTTCATATCGACGACGACGCTTTCGAAAAGCTTCAGAAATATCTCCACATGCTCAATAAGCATTTCAACGCCGCAGTTGAGGGGCAGGAAATACTTCAGGACATTGAAGCTCGCATCTCGGAGCTGTTCCTTGAGAAAACCAACAACAAAGTTGAAGTAATTACCGATGCAATGGTCGACGAAGTTATTGCAAGAATGGGTAAGCCCGAAGACTTTATGGAACAGGAAGAAGAAGAGCCCAGCAAGCCGAAAGAGGAAGCCAGCCAACCAGAATCGGAACAGAAAATACGCCGCCGTTTATACCGCGATGGCGAAAACCGGGTTTTAGGCGGAGTTTGCTCCGGATTGGGGACATATTTCAACATAGATCCGGTTATTTTGCGAATAATCTTTGTATTGGTATTGTTTATGGGTGGCGCTTCGGTTCCGGTTTACCTTATTCTTTGGATTGTAGTTCCTAAAGCCAGAACCACCGCACAAAAGCTTGAAATGCAGGGCAAAGAAGCCACCGTTACCAACATTGCACAATCGATTAAAGATGACGTGGGCGAAGTAAAAGACAACTACGATAAGTTTAAAAACGACAAAGGCAATTCGCGCCTCGACAGCTTTGGCGACACTGTGGGAAGCGGTCTGCGCGTTGTTCTGCGCATATTCATTCTCGTTTTTGGCGTTGTGTTGATCATCGCCGGAATTGCATCGCTCATCGGGTTCATCACTTCGATGGCAGTCGGTCACTCGTTCTTGCACGGCGGGGCCTGGAACCTGGGCTGGAATACAGACATCAATATGGCAACAGTCCTCAATTACTTTGTTAGCCCCGGCGCTTATGCACTGTCGTTGATTACCATCGCCATTTTGGTCGGAATTCCAATCCTGATGATTCTTTTCGTAGGTACTAAATTGTTATTCAGATACAAAACGAACAATAAACTGATCGGACTGGGTGCCTTCGGTTTGTGGCTTGCGGCCCTCGTTGTCCTGATTTTTGTAGCAGTGAATCAAGCAGCCAATTTCAGCAAACAAACCAGTCAAACCGTCACTCAAAAAGTGGATTGCACAACATGTAAAACCTTGTACCTCGAAGTGAACGACGATTTGTACGAAACGCTGATCGACAAAGATTTTTCGCTCAACCACATGAAAATTGCAACTGTGAACGGGCAAGATAAATTGTTGGGTCATCCTCGATTCACCATCGAGAAAAGCAGCACCGGCGAATACCTGATGTTAATTAAAAAGCGAGCCAGGGGAAGCAACAGCGAAATTGCCCAGAAAAATGTAGAAGACATTACATACAACTTTAGCCAGAAAGATTCGACAATAAATTTCGATCCTTACTATTTGCTTAACGAAAAAGCCAAATGGCGCGATCAGGAAGTTACGCTGACGCTGAAAGTTCCGGAAGGAAAATCGATTTACCTGAACCCTAAAATGAAAGACATTATTTACGACATCGAGAATGTTGAAAACATGTGGGATGGCGATATGATTGGGAAAACCTGGACAATGACGCCCGACGGGCTGGCGCTCAAAAA
>DAOPZV010000133.1:0-1386 GCA_035353575.1 Prolixibacteraceae bacterium
CTCATTATTATATGTATTTTTGCGCCAGAATAATTTGAATCTTTAGCGTAATAAACTCAAAAGTTAGGAGAAATTAATCATGAAAATTGCAGTGCCCACAAGGGGAAATGAAGTAGATGGCCATTTTGGCCATTGCGAAGCATATACCATTTTTACCGTTGACTCCCAAAGAAAAATAGAGAAAACAGAACTATTACCATCGCCACAGGGTTGTGGATGTAAAAGTAATATCGTCTCAGTTTTGAATGAGATTGGGGTATCCGTAATGCTAGCCGGAAACATGGGTGGCGGCGCATTAAATGTACTTCAAACTCATGGAATTGAAGTTTATCGAGGATGTTCGGGCAATGTACGCCAACTGGTTGAAACCTTTTTGAACGGGAATATTGAAGATTCGGGTGTAGGTTGTCACCAGCACGAAAATCATGAAGAAGGTCATCAATGTAACCATTAGAACATGGAAGGAAAAGAAATCAAGGAATTGTATGATGACCGTTCGATTGAAATCATGCAAACCGCCGAGGATGCCTATCAGCGGGGTTCAAACCGGGTTCAGGAAATCAAAAACTATGCACTCAAGGCAGGAATCAAACGAATTGGCATAGCACATTGCGTTTCGTTTCCGAAAGAAGCTGAAGCGGTGAAGCAATTTCTTTCAGGAGAATTTGAAGTATATAGTGTCGATTGCAAATGCGGGCATATTACCAAACACGAAATGCTTGGATGCGAGGGAAAAGCAATCATGTGCAATCCTGCCGGACAGGCCGATTACCTGAAAGAAAATAATACTGAACTTAATATTTCGATGGGTTTATGTGTGGGACATGACATGGTTTTTAATCAAAAATCGGTTTCGCCTGTTACTACTCTGGTTGTAAAGGAAATTACTAGCAAACACAACCCGTTGGAAAGTATTAAAAATCTAAAATAAATTAGAATGAGCGAATTTGATGCCCGTGCCCGCGAATGGGACAAAGATAAAATGCACAAGGATCGCTCGGTAGCCATTGCTGCCGAACTTGAAAAGATGATACCGATTAATCATTCCATGAAAGCCCTTGAATATGGAGCAGGTACAGGAATTCTAAGCTTTTTGCTAAAAGATCGGTTCTCGGAAATTACCCTGATGGATAATTCGCAGGAGATGATAAAAGTATGTATAGAAAAGACCGAATATCACAATACCAAACACATTATTCCTCTTTGGTTCGATCTGGAGCACCGGAATTTTGATGGTAAATTCGATATCATTTACAATCAAATGGTGTTACATCATGTAAATGACTATGAAACCATTATCGAAACTTTTTATTCGATGCTAAATCCGGAAGGATATTTGGCCATCGCCGATTTATATCCGGAAGATGGATCTTTCCATGGTATTGA
>DAOPZV010000133.1:1486-3881 GCA_035353575.1 Prolixibacteraceae bacterium
TGAGTGCATGTTGGATTTTAGTTTTGAAATTCCAGCAGGTCATTTGCCGCAGTGAAAGACGGCGGCCAAATTCATAGGATGAAACATCCTCTTTCCCTTTACAAACCTGATAGGCAATATAAAAAGCTTTGCTAATAGGGAATCTAACCCCATGGAAAACTGTTCCATTGGTAGCGGTTTCTTTGGCTTTACATTTGGTGCAGCGGCGCGAAAAAGGCTCTTTCCCTGCACAAGAGTTGGTATTGCCACATTTCTTGCACACAAATCCATTGGCCCATTTAATACCAGCCAAAAACTCCAGGCATTTATTATCGTTTCGAAACATTTCATCCAACTGTTCCGGACTAAGGCTATTGCTGAAAATTTCGCTCATAATCAATTTTTCTTGTGCAAATGTAAATAAATTAGTGTTACTAAAAAGATTTAGGTGTCATTAATGCGATTTATTATCTTCTTTTATTAGTTTTGCAATCAAACAGATAAAAATAGCAGATATGGAAAATAATTGCGAAGTTAAACCAAGCCAGGGTACATTCAAAGAGAATTTTAAAACATGGAAATTTTGGAGGCCCTTTTTAAGCATTGCTATAGGTGCCATCGCCGGATTTTCGTACTATCATTTTGTAGGCTGTGCATCAGGAACTTGCGCGATTACAAGTAGCCCTTACATGAGTACCATCTGGGGTGGTGCGATGGGTTACTTTTTGGTTAACAGTCCATGCGCCAGAGGAAGATGCTAAAGATTAACAATACGATAAAATTTATACCATGAAAAAAATTCTGATTTCAATATTGCTTGGTCTTGTGTTCTTGCTAAGCAATTGCAATGCGGGTAATCCCGGCAAAACAAGCAGCAACACAACAGTTACAACTGGAAACGTAATTGTATTGACAAACGAAGTCTTTAAACAAAAGATTTTTAATTACGAAGTCAATAAAGAATGGAAGTTCGAAGGTAAACTACCGGTCATTATTGACTTTTATGCCGATTGGTGTGGTCCATGCCGCCAACTTTCACCTCGTGTAGAAGAAATTGCAAAAGAATATGCCGGGAAGATTATCGTTTACAAGGTCAATACCGACAAGGAGCAGATACTTTCTCAAAACTTAGGTATTCAAAGTTTGCCAACCCTTTTGTTTATCCCGCTGAAAGGTAAACCACAGGCTACAATGGGGGCTTTGCCGAAGGAAACTCTTGAGAAAGCTATTCATGAGGTTTTATTGATTAAGTAAATTTAGCAATCTTTCTAGCTATAGGACAACCCAGTCCCATGAACTTGAATTTATGCCTATTATCTTGATTACAAGATGATAGGCTATTTTGTATATGAGACTATGCCTCATTTCGTTTTTCTCCGGAATTTTTAGCTGTTAACTTTCCATGTATTGATATATTATTATATTTGCATTCGTAATTTTAATGAGCATTTGCTCATAATTAATTGATGCAGTATATCATGAATAAAATGCTAAGGAACCTGATTTTCATCGTGACTGTTCTCGTAATCGCACTGATTATGGTGAATATATTCCATCACGAGGATAACTATAATCTTAAGCTAGAAGAGCTGAAGCATAAGTATGCACTAAAGGAAATTCCGTCAGTCAATCACACTTTGCTGCCTGCTTTGGACAAGGAATTTAAAACTCCGCAGGAAGTTACCGAAGCTTGTCTTTCGTGCCATACCGAAACACACAAAGAAGTAATGGCTTCCTCGCATTGGAATTGGGAGCGTACGGCATATGTGGAAGGGAAAGGCATTACCTCAGCCGGAAAGAAAAATGTGATGAACAATTTCTGTTTGGGAACCAGTTCTAACGAAAAGTCGTGCTCTAAATGCCATATTGGCTATGGAATGACCAGCAACCACTACGATTTTAACAACTCGCGAAATGTGGATTGCATGGTTTGTCACGATAACAGCGAGGAATATCTGAAAGGCGCGTCGATGGCCGGATATCCCGACCGAACAGTTAATCTGGAAAAAGTGGCACAAAGCGTTGGTTCTCCTCGGAAAAGCAATTGTGGCTCTTGTCACTACTTTGGCGGAGGCGGAAACAACGTGAAACATGGCGATCTGGACGTTGCCCAAAATTCGTGTACCCGCGAAGTTGACGTTCACATGGGAGCCAATGGCATGAACATGGAATGCGTAGCTTGTCATACCACAAAAAATCACCAGATTTCGGGCAAACTTTATTCGGTTTCGCCCGATAATACGAACAGGGCTACCTGCGAACAATGCCATACCAACACGCCGCATTTGCGCGATGTACTCAACCGTCACGGCTCGAAAGTGTCTTGCCAGGCATGTCACATTCCGGTTTATGCCAAAGTAAATTCGACCAAAATGTCGTGGAAATGGTCGGATGCCGGAAAGTTAAAAGACGGAAA
>DAOPZV010000133.1:3981-10887 GCA_035353575.1 Prolixibacteraceae bacterium
ATGGTTTCGCCAAAAGAACAAGCCGTTAGCTGTGCCGAATGTCATACCCGAAACAACGGCAGATTGGCCAAACTTACCGACTTCTACCTGCCCGGGCGTGACCGGAACAAGATTCTTGACGGATTTGGTACAGTCATGTTTATCCTGACTATCCTGGCCGTTTTCGGACATGCTCTGATGCGAATTCTTTCGAGCATCTGGAAAAACAAATATGAAAAGCAAATCATCAATTATGACGATGATAAACCAACGGAATAGTTCCAACTGATACCATTTAAACAAAGCATTGATATGCGTAAAGTATATATTTACAAAGGATTCGAGCGCTTCTGGCATTGGTCGCAAGCTTCGCTCATAATTTTTCTCGCCTTAACCGGGTTCGAAGTTCATGGTTCCTACTCCATTTTTGGTTTCGAAAAAGCGGCGGAATTTCACCGGACAGCTTCGTGGTTACTCATCGGACTGATCATTTTCGCCATTTTCTGGCACATTACAACCGGCGAATGGCGGCAATACATCCCAACAACCAAACAGTTGAAAGACCAGGTGATTTTTTATATCTCCGGAATTTTCAAGGGCGAACATCATCCGACACAAAAAACTGAACTTAGTAAGTTGAATCCGTTGCAGCGTCTGGTTTATTTGGGATTCAAAATAATCCTGATCCCGATCACAGTTGGTTCCGGGATATTTTACATGTTGTACAAAACCTTCGACCAAAACAATTTGATCGTAATCGAGGATTATCCGCTGGCATCCATCGCTTTTTGGCATACGTTGGGAGCCATTCTCCTGATGATATTTCTGGTGGTGCATGTTTACATGACCACTACCGGCAAAACACCAACCTCAAACATCAATGCCATGATTACGGGTTACGAGGAACTTGAAGACGAAGATGATGTAGTTGAAAACATTAAAAATCAGACAAATGAAACCAAGTAAATACATGAATCCATACCTGGCCGGATTTTTACTCGGACTGGTTCTGCTGGGCACCATTTATGTAACGGGCCGCGGACTTGGAGCCAGCGGCGCTGTAAAAAGTGTTACACTTGCCGCCGTTGTTGATGTAGCACCTCAACATGCAGCAAATACCCCATACATAAAATCATACACCGAAGAACATCCGGGTGGCCCGTTAAAAGACTGGCTGGTATTCGAAGTTATTGGTGTTATTATTGGCGCATTTTTTTCAGGAGTGCTTTCAAACAGGGTTGGAATTAAACTGGAAAGAGGCCCCAATATTACCAACCGAACCCGCATTATTGCTGCCATCATTGGAGGGGCACTCTTCGGACTTGGTTCACAGCTTGGACGCGGCTGTACCAGCGGCGCAGCATTAAGCGGGATGGCCGTGATGTCGTTTGGCGGAATCATCACCATGCTTGCCATTTTCGGTTCGGGCTATGCTTTTGCTTATTTCTTCAGAAAACTTTGGTTAAAATAACGATTATGGGACCATTAGTACCATTTATTTTCAGCAATGAATTTAACCTGATCATTGCTTTGATTGCCGGAATTGGATTCGGATTTACGCTGGAACAAGCTGGTTTCTCTTCGACAAAAAAACTGGTCGGACTATTCTACGGATACGACTTTACCGTACTGAAAGTATTTTTCACCGCAGGAATAACTGCCATGATTGGTGTTGTGCTGCTTGCGCATTTCGGATTACTCGATTTGAGCCTGATTTATATTAATCCAACTTTCCTGAAATCGGCTTTGGTTGGTGGTGCCATCATGGGATTAGGTTTTATCATTGGTGGTTTTTGTCCCGGAACAAGTGTTTGCGCGGCATCAATTGGTAAGCTCGATGGTTTGGCATTTGTATTCGGTTCGGCACTTGGAGTAATGGTTTTTGTCGAAGGCTATCCTTTGTTTGAGAAAATATACCTTGCCGATGCCTGGGGCCCGGTTCTGATCAACGAAAAACTTGGAATGTCAAAACTGGTATTTGCATTTTTGCTTACAGCCTTCGCCGTTATCGCATTTTATGCTACCCGAATCATTGAAAACCGTGTAAACGGTGTTCAGGTCAAATTACCAAAGGAAAAGGTAATTATTTATTCTTCGGCAGTTGGCGTTGCCTTTCTGGTTTTATTCATTATTGCAATTTCTCCTGACAGTAAAACCCGTCTTGAATCTCGCATTAACCGCGAACTTCAGAAAAAAGATGTTACCTCTGTTATGATATCGCCCGATAAACTGGCCAACGAAATTGTAAATAACTATTACAAAATCAACATTGTCGATGTGCGAAGCCCAGAAGCATTTAAAGCTTACCATCTTCCATTTGCCATCAATATTCCGCTCGAAAAAATGTCGGCACGCGAATGGAAAACAATCCTGAAACAAAAGCACAAAGCCAATTATTTCTATGCCGACAATCAGCAGGACGCGAAGAAAGCCTATCTGTTCGCGGTGAATCTTGGTAATGCTGATAATTATATTCTTTCCGAACCGGCAATTGGATTCAAGAAAATGTTTACTGATTTGGTCCCTCCAGCCGAAAACACGGGCAAGAACGAACAGAATATCTACAATTTTAGGCGAAAAGCAGCAACAGATATGGCCACCTTGGTTGAAGCGCTAAAAAACTCGTCACAGCCCGTTGAAGCTAAAGCCACAAAGATAAAAGGGGGATGCTAAAGTTCAGTGTCGGTTTTGATAAATTGACAAAATGAAAATTGATCAGGAAAGAACGCAAAAATGACAATGCGCTATTTCCTGATTATTAATTATTTCTTTTTTGCCGTGCTGATACCCAAAGGCCAGTAAATTGGACAAAAACTGATCAGGCTGGTTAACACAAACACAGCCGCCAAAACTAAAAGGATAATTCCCAGAGTTCCAGTTATTACTTTTGTAAAGAACAATACAACAAATACGACAGCAACCAGTATCCTGATCACCTTGTCAATAGATCCCATGTTTTTTTTCATCTTTAATAGTTTTAATGATTAAAGTATTTTTGTCAATACATTAATTAACTGTTGTTTAGTATGCACACCCGGTTGTTTGTATTTAATTTCGCCGTTTTTGAAGATCATCAGTGTAGGAACGCCCTGAATCTGGTAGCGACCAGCAATCTCCTGATTTTGATCCACATCAATTTTAATCACCCTGATACGATCACCAAGTTCGGTTGCAAGTTCTTTTAGAATGGGCGACTGTACTTTGCATGGGCCGCACCATAAGGCATGAAAGTCGATGATGACAGGTTTCCTATCGTTAATTAGGTTTTCGAAATTTGCTTTCATTTTTGTACTTTATAGGTTAAACTTCCATTGGGACACGATGCCACGCACTCTAAACATTTTGAACATGTATAACTGCTGCCCGGTTTTTCAAGTATTGGTTTATACAAGCTGTATTTTTCGGGTTCCATCGCCACGATGTAGCATTTCTTATCGCAAATGCCGCAGTTCTTGCAGGTACTTTCATTCAGTTTTATCCTGAAGAACGAGTATTTGTTTAGCAATCCTGAAATCCAGGCAATGGGGCAGCCCAACTTGTGGTATTGGTACATTTGTTTGATTTTATTGTCATTGCCGCCAAAGCCCATCATCATTTCCATAATTAAGCCCATGGGACAAACCCAGCGGCAGAATACTTTTCCGAAGATGACACCCAAAATAACTCCATATAACAAAATGAACCACAACGAAATATGAAACTGTGAAATACCGATATACATCGAAATTCCCAATGCTGACAAAATGATTATTCGGTTTTTAACCAGCGCAATTAATAGTTTTCTCATTTCAATTTTTTCTTCTGATTTTACATTCCGGGCAGGCGTGGGAATTTTCCGATTTTCGTCAGTTTCGAATAAGTTCCCCAACCTTTTTTCATCCAGTGCCCAACAACAGGCATGGGCAACAAAAACGACTTCTTATCGTCCCTGAAAACAAAAGCAGCGCCATCGCCGGTATCCATTACACAAAGGATATTCAGTTCTTCCTGATAGCCCTTGAAATTGGCAATTCCCTGTTCTCTCTGCAGGATGTTGTGTGCGGTATTTCGTCCCATCAGTTCGGCAATATGCCCTTGTTTCGCAATCCATTCGGGGCCTTCAATAGCAGCAATGTCGCCAATGGCATATACATTTTCGGTTCCTCGAACCTGACAGAAATTATCGATTTTAATGAAACCGGCTTCCGACAACTGCAAATCACTGGTTTGCAAAACATGATGTCCGGTTGATGCCGGAATAAAAAGAATCAGGTCCGACTGTAGCTTCGATTCGTCCTCAAAAACAACAGCGTTTGGCTCAAATTCGGTTATCTTCAGGCCAAACCGCTTTTTTATCAGGTACCGGTCGAACAATTTATTCAGCAAAGGCAAGGCATTTTTTCCCATGCGTGCGCCAGGTTCGGCCATTGGAGCGAAAAAAGTGAGCTCAAAATTCTGCCTGATACCTTTCTTTTTCAGCAAATTGTGAATGTTGAACATCAGCTCGAAGCCCGGTCCACCGCGAACAGCCGATTTATCCTTCGGATTGCCGCCAAAACCAACGGCAATTTTGCCACTGCCTTTGGCAACAAGCGCATCAATCCGATCGCGAATAGCCAGCGAAATTTCAGGTTTTCCGCAAATCGACAGCGTGTTTTCAATTCCTTTGTGCTTCATTTTGTCGGCACCAAAAGCTACTACCAGATAATCGTAAGTAAGTGTCTGCGTCTCACAAACCACTTTATTTTCTGCTGAATGTATTTCTCTCACCGCATCGATAACAAGCTCGAACGGATATTTCTTTTGGATTTTAGCCAGTGGTAGCTTTACATTTTCGAAATCGGTATGCCGCACCGGAACCCAAATCGAAATGGGATACAGGTACAGGTAATCGCGATCGGAAACCAATGTTACCTTAAATTTTCCGCTTTTCTGCAATTCGATGGCCGTTTGAACCCCGGCAAAACCACCGCCTAAAATCAAAATCTTCTTCATCGCTTTCAGTTTAAATACTTAATAATTAGCTCGCTGCCGAATCGTGATTGATCAATGCTTTGAAGTAATCGCTTTCGTGGCAACCTTCAACAATTTGAGCCAGTTCGCCATTTTCGAACAGCAAAAGTGCCGGTTCTCCGCCCGATTCGTGAAGCGAGCGTATTTCGTTCACCTGTGTCAAATCGGCAATACAAACCAATGTGTTTTGGCTCAGAAAAGAAGCTTCAGTAATACTCCGGAAAGCGCATCGCGACGATTCTTTCTCCGGATTGTGAATCAACAGAGCAACATGATTGCGCCCTTCCATTTTGCGCATGAAATCGGTCAAAGAGCTAATGTTTTGCATAAGTATTTACGTTTAAGGTTTTATCTGCGCATCATCATTTGCATGATTCCACCGCCATTTTTTACATTGGTGAAGCCCATTTGCACCAGAGCGCGTTGCGCATAGGCCGAACGGGCACCCGAAGCGCAATACAGGGTAATGTCGCGCGATTTGCTTCCCAATTCGCCAATTCTCGCCTGAAGTTCGTCCAGCGGAATATTGACGGCACCGGGATATGCGCCCGAACTGAACTCTTCCGGTGTGCGAACATCAATAATTAATGGTGTTGACGCGGTATTCGCCTGCTGCGATGAACTATTTCGTCTGGCCATCATGGCTGCGATACCTCCGCCGTTTTTCACATTCATGTAGCCAACCTGACTGAGCACGCGTTGAGCATACGCCGAACGTGCACCCGACGCGCAATACACAATGATTTCGCGGGAAGCATTATTTCCCAATTCACCCATGCGTTCGCCCAGTTCATCCAGCGGAATGTTAATGGAACCAGGATAAGCACCAGTAGCAAACTCTTCGGGTGTGCGAACATCGACGATTAGCGTAGAGTTGGTGTCGTTCGCCTTTGTTGTTGCGGTTTTTTCCTGCGTTTTATTTTCAGTTTCACCAACCGACTTGCTTTCAATTGGCAATAAGTCGATTTGCAAGTGCTTAAATCCGGTGGCGCGCGCCTGACGTTGCAGCGAAGTATGTCCTCCTGAAATATTGACGACTTCTTTGAACCCTGCGCCCAGCAAAGTTCTTAATGCCTGATGGCCTTTTTTGCCGGTTTCGTCATAAACAATGACCAAGCGGTCAGCCGGGATTGAATTCTTCTGCTGAATCAATACTTCCAGCGGAATATGAATAGCACCTTTCACATGACTCTTCTCGAATGCAAAAACATCGCGAACGTCAACAAAAACTGGGTTTTTGCCTGAAATAAGCTGATCGAGTTCTGTAACTGTTACCGATGGACTAAAACCTGAAATACGGTTTTCGGCCGCATAAGCTGCCATGTTAATGGCATCGTTAGCCGTGCCAATTGGCGGCGAATAGGCGAAATCGATATCGGCCAAATCGCTCACGGTGAGTTTTGCTGCGGCTGCGGTTGCAATAACATCCAAACGCTTATCAGCACCTTTGTAACCAGCTGTTTGTCCACCCAGGATAACACCGGTTTCGCGGTCGTAAACCAGCATCGCTGTTACATTTTCGGCTCCTGGATAGTATGAAGTATGATGTTCTTTGTGAACCACAATCGCATCAGCATCAATGCCTTCGGCACGTGCTTGTTTCAGCGAAAGGCCTGTAATTCCGGCAACCGCTTCAAATACACGAACAACCGATGTCCCGATTGATCCCTTGTAGTTGTGGGTTCCGCCCATTGCGTTTTCTGCAGCAATTCGCCCTTGTCGGTTAGCAGGTCCGGCCAAAGGAATACGTACTTTTTTGCCGTTGATGCGGTGCTCAATCTCCACCATATCGCCAGCCGCATAAATATCAGGATCGGAAGTTTGCAACTGTGCATTTACCAACAACCCACCTGCCTGGCCAATATCCAAACCGGCTTCTTTAGCCAATTGCAAAGTGGGGCGAACACCAATTGAAAGCAGAACCATTTCGGCATC
>DAOPZV010000134.1:0-10683 GCA_035353575.1 Prolixibacteraceae bacterium
GTTCGGTCGTTCAGCCCCGGGTGCACCGAAATCCAGTTCGAGGGCAAATCAACCGGAAACATCGCGCGGATGGAATAGCCTTTCAGCTTCAGGATTAGGGCGGAAAAATAGAACGCGATGCCAGTCAGGCCGGGCACATTCCATTTGCCAATGAGCATTCCGGCGCGGGTATTCAACAGCAGCACATGGTTCTTTGCTTTCGGAAACCGCAGGATAAAATTCAGCATCACCGGCGGATAGTTGAAGCCGTGAATGGGCGAGCAAAAAGCTACCAGCGTATTGGGTTCGGGCGTCGGAATGGCCAACCGATCGGTTTTGGCGATATTTGTCAGGCTTGCTTCCATGCCCTTTTTGCAGGCTGCATCGGCCAGCCAACGGGCAACATTCTCCGAGTTTCCGGTTCCGGAGAAATAGTAAACGACCAGTTTGTTATACATTTCTATCGTTGGGTTTCGGACTTAGTAAGTTCTGTTAAACTTTTAATGTCGTATTTTTTCACCCCAAACCCCTGAAGGGGCTTTGTTTGCGACTATCTCAACGTGTTGGTGATGAGTCAAGTCCCCTTTAGGGGATTTAGGGGTTAACAGCAATTGAACACTACAATATTTTCTTCTTATATCCTGATAGCGTAAATCCACTCATCCAAATATTCGCCGTTTTTGAAAACAGCTTTTTCGAGCACCGCTTCCAGCCTGAACCCTGCTTTTTCGAGCACGCGGTGCGAAGCTTTGTTGGTGTGAAACGGGCGGGCAAATATGCGGGTGATGTCAAGTTGTTCGGTTGCTTCGGAAACAAGCATTTCGATGGCTTTTGTCGTGATGCCTTTGCCCCAGAATGGTTCGGCCAGCCAGTAGCCCAGTTCTGCATTTTTGCGGTAAATGTCGGTTTGCACCATCACGCCGATGCCGCCAACAATCTGTCCATCCACCTGGATGGCCCGGTAAATTTTGTCGGAACCACTGTTGGCAAAGACAATGAATTTTGCAGCACCTTCAGGAGTCGAAACACCAGCAAAACCATCGGACATAAATTGCGTGATCTTTGGGTTGCCGGCGTATTTCAGCAAAGCCTCCACATCGCGTGTTTCCCAGATTTTCAGGACTATATTCATGGTTTAAAGTTTTCGTCTCCAGTGGAACATCTCGTCCGATTCGCCAACTTGCACAAACTGGTTCTTTTGCAGTACCGTATAAGATGCCACATTCGTTTTGTCGGTCGATGCGGCAATTGTTTTCACGTCGGGCTGCTGTTTGGCCCATTCAATCAGCGCGCCAACGGCTTCGGTCATGTAGCCGTTCCCTCTGAATTGTTCGTAAGTTCCGTAGCCAATTTCTATTTCGCCATCATCAGTAGGCAAACCCATGAAACACAAGTCGCCAACCATGCGGTTTTCGGGTTTCGAGATAATGGTCCACAAGGTAAAGTAGTGGTAATTGGAGTCGTTTTCGGCAACCGAAGGCAGAATTGTCTGTTCGAGCGCTTCTTTCAGCTCAGGAGAAATCGTCCGCCGGGTTTCTTGTAACCCGAGTTCTTTCTCGAGCGAGTGGTCATTCGCCACATACTTTAGTAACTGACTGTATGTTAGTGGCTTTACTGTTATTCGTTTTATATCCGTCATTAACCTTTTATTTGGCTATTCTCCCAGCCATTTTTTAAAAGCGGTTACTTTATCGATGCTCACAAAAGTATCGTCGAGCGGTTTCGGTGCCAGTTCTAGTTTTAAGTGGCTTTTCGGGAAAATGTGTACTTGTTTTATCGAACTGTGTTTGATGAGGTATTGCCGGTTGATACGGAAAAAATCCTTCGGGTTCAATTCGTTCAGCAGGTTATCGAGCGAATAATCAACCGGATAGTGTTTAGAGTCATTCAGCACAGCATAAGTCATGCCTTCTTTCGAGTAAAAATAGGCAATTTCGGAAACACCAAACGACTTGATTTTCTGCCCGTACGAAACTGAAAAACGCTCGCGATAAGAAACCTCTTTTTTATTGATCATGTTGAATAAGGCCGTCATATCGATACCGCTTTTCTGGCCGTTCCATTCCTTATACTTCAAAATCGCATTGTTTAAATCGTCCTGAACAATCGGTTTCAGCAGGTAATCAATGCTTTTCAGCTTGAACGCACGGATGGCATACTCGTCGAATGCCGTGGTGAAAATAATGGGCGACTCCACTTTTACTTTGTCGAAAATGGCAAAGCTGAGATCGTCTTCAAGATGAATATCAAGGAATATGAGGTCAGGATGAGCATTCGTTTTAAACCACTGAACCGAGTCTTCCACCGACTCAAGCTTAGCCAGTACTTTTATGGCGGGATCGTACGACAAGATCATGCTTTCGAGGCGGCGTGCAGCCAGTTGCTCATCTTCAATAATCAATACGTTCATGGCAATATTTTTATGTTCTTAATTCAGGTTGAAATTCAATTTTGATACTCGGTAACCAGTGGTATTCGCGCCACAAAATGCGTGTCAGTCTTTTCAAATTTGGGCACTGTATTATTGAGTAACTTGTAGCGGTTTTGTATGTTTTTCAGTCCAACGCCGGTCGAACTCATGTGGGCCTCGCGCTCCTGAAGGTTATTCACCACATTCAGGTAATTGCTGGCGTCGATGAAAATATCGATTACCAGCGGCGATTTTTTCGACATCGAGTTGTGTTTAATCGCGTTTTCGATCAATAACTGCATGGCCAGAGGAATGATTCGCGTGTTGCGGCGATCTTCGGGAATACGAATGCTCACCTGCACTTTATCCATAAACCGAATGTTGATCAGGAAAATATAGGCATCGAGAAAGTTCATTTCTGTACCCAGCGTAACCAGTTCGTTGTCTTTGTTTTCGAGTACGTACCGGTAAACTTTTGCCAAATGCTCTGTAAATTTCTCCGCCAGTTCAGGTTCTAACCTGATTAGCGAAGTCAGTACATTCAAACTGTTGAACAAGAAATGTGGATTAACCTGTTGTTTGAGCACATCGAACTGCGATTGCAGGTTTTCTTTCTGCAGTTTCAGCAACTGCGTGTTGGCTTTGGTTAATTCTTTGGTGCGTTCGCGAATGGTTTGCTCCAAATCGCGGTTAATCTCCTCCAAACGTTTGTGTGCCAGCTTAATTTCCTCCTCGGCTTTCACGCGTTCGCTGATGTCCTTAGCCGTTCCAACAACCGCCATTTTTCCGTCCATTTCGGTTAAGTTCGTCGAGAGAATGACCGGAATCCGGGTTTTTCCATCTTTATGCAGCAGCCTGAACTCGTAACTCCACGAGGCGTTATCGCCCGATTTTCTTCTGAAATTTTTTAAAACAGCATCGTCACGCAATTCATGAGGAATAACTGTACTGAAGTGCTTGCCGGTCATTTCTTCCACCGTGTACCCCAGAATGTTGACAATGGCATCGTTCACAAACCTGAACTTTTCATCCTGAAGTACAAATAAACCTTCCTGAAGACTTTGAATCACATGACGATAATGTTCCTCCGATTTCTTCAACACTTCCTCCATGGCTTTCCGCTCCGAAATATCGATAATTAGACCGCGAATACCAATCTGGTTGTTGTTTTCAGTCATCGGACTGCTGTAGATAACGATAGGGAATGTTGTACCGTCACGGCGCAATGCAGTATATTCCACACCTCCATCCCTTCCCTTTTCGACATACGCCTTCTGAATGTTTTCCAATAGCTTGGCATGATCTTCGGGCACGATGCCTTTAGTTGCCGGAAAACCAATATCATTTCCTGAAAATCCGAAAGCAATCCGGCCTGCCTTATTCAGGTATGCTACATTGCCTTTCATGTCGAGTTCAAAAATTGTTTGCGGAAGAAGATCGGCCAGTTCACGAAATTTTTGTTCGCTTTTTCGAAGCGCCTCTTCCATGGATTTCCGTTCCGAAATATCGATAACCAAACCGCGGGTACCCACGTGAACGCCGTTTTCTATCATTGCAGCCGAATAAAATAATGCCGGAAATGTTGTGCCGTCTTTGCGCAGGGCTATGTATTCCTCAACGGTATTGGGCCGACGTTCGCGGGTCGCTTTCTCGATATTTTGCTGCATCTTAATGCGGTCCTCCGGAATGATTCCACCCATGGCATGAAATCCGATTTCCTCGTCATTCAAGCCAAAGGCACGCCGGCCAGCAGTGTTCATATAGGTTATGTAGCTGTCGGCATCGAGTTCGTAAACTGTTTGCGGCAGTAAGTCGGCCAACTCGCGGAATTTACGCTCGCTTTTCTCGATTGCTTCCTGCATTTTAATTTGTTGCGTAATGTCGCGGGTAGTAATAAACGAGGCAATTTTCCCATTGATTTCGATCGTGGTTGAATTGAACTCGGCAGTTACACGTTCGCCATTTTTGCATATCATCGAAGCATTGTACCGCATGTCGCTAAGTTGCCCTTTCATGCGCAGGTTGTGAATATTCATTACCCGATTGCGGTCTTCAGGAACTATCGATTCGGGACCAAACGCCTGCAAACATTCCTCAACCGAGTAGCCCATCATATTGGCGAAAGCTTTGTTCACCATAATCAGCCTGCCCTCTTGTGAAATTACAATTCCATCGAGCGATTTTTCGATCAGTGTGCGGTATTTTTGTTCGCTTTCGCTCAGTTCGTTTTGCATACGAAGGCGTTCGGCAATGTCGCGGGCTGTAATAATGTGCACCTGCCGGCAATCAAGTTCAGTAACCCCGGCCGATATTTCAACAGCAAACACGGTTCCATCTTTCTTTTTGTGGTACCTGATCGGAACAAAATTGTGATCTTCGGCGGTTGCTTTTTTTGTTTTTTCGGGTTCGGCAGAGATATCGGTATTTTTCAGCGTCAGAAATTCCGCATGACTGTATCCGTATATTTTCGTCGCTGCCGGATTGGCATCCAGTATTTGCCCGCTTTCCTTGTCGATCAGGAAAATAGCATCTGATTCGGCTTCAAAAAGGCGGCGATATTTTTTTTCCGAGGCTTTCAGCACATCTTCCATCAAACGGTGGGCGGTGTGGTCGCGCAAAATAATGAAGGTTGCCGGATGCCCGTCGTACTCGATGTACGAGGTATTTATCTCAAAATATTTTGTTTTTCCCGATTTAGTAAGTCCACGGGCTTCGTATATCATCTGGTGTTTATCGCCCGCCATGCGCATTTTGTGGTATTCAATCATTTTCTGATGATCTTCCTCGGCAACGACGCTTAAAAAAGGGCTTTCGAGCAATTCTTCCTCTGAATATTCAATTGCGTTGCAAAATGCACTGTTCACATACTTAAATTTCCCGAATTGGGTAATGATAATCCCGTCGTGGGCATGCTCAACCAGGTTACGGTATTTCTGCTCGCTTTGCTCCAGTCTTTTCTGCATTTGCTTTCGCTCGGTAATATCGCGTATCGAAATAAACGAGGCCAACTGCCCTTCGTAAGTAATGGGCGACGCATTAAATTCGATGTCGATTGGGGCACCGTTTTTATGAATCAATGTGGTTGTATCGAGACCAAATTTCCCATGTCCTTCCATGCGGTCGTAATGTTGCTTTACCATGCGCTCTTTATCCCATTCTGGAAGCAGGTCTGAGGCCGTTTTGCAGCACAACTCTTCTCGTGTATAGCCAATCATGTCGCAAAAAGCTTTGTTGACATACTTGAAAACACCTTTCTGCGTGATGTTTATTCCATCGCGGGCATTCTCAACCATTTCAAAGAAGAGTTCCAGGTTTTCAGGGAAAAATTTATTTTCTGAGCAATCTTTTGTCATTTAAGCAGAATTTTCGTTGCGTCTCAAACGGTGTGAAAATAGCATCTGCCGCCATGTGGCGGAAAATAAAAAAGATGAATGACAGGTTTCGGGCAATCAATGACGAGTTGACGAGTAGCCAAATAAAACAACAAAACCCATAAGCTCGCATTATCCGAACCTATGGGTTTTGAAACGAACATATCATTGCCGTTACATTTTACTTAAATCGTCCTGAAGTTCCTTTTCAGCCTGACCAACTTCTTCCAGAAACTCCTGAACGTATTCCGGATAGCTTTCGATGTCTTCCAGTTTCTGGGTTTTCAGCTGAAGTTCTTTCAATCGGTAGCCCAGTTCGTTCATTCCGAAAGTCATTACCGAAGATTTTGCTTTGTGAGCCAGTTCTCCAAGCTCTTTGTACTTTTTATTGGCCAAATGACTGGTTAAACCGTCTTTAAACTCTGGCAGCTGATCGAAAAAAAGCTGAATAAATTCCTTCACTACTTCAGGATCACCTCCTGTTATTTCTTTTAGGTATGAAAGGTTTGATAAACGGGCTTGTGCCATTTTGTTGTGGATTTAATTTTTTTGCTTTCAAATATAAAAAAGTTATTTTGATAGCGTTCGGTTAAACAAAGATTGTTAGGTTGTTTAAAATAAAAAAAGCGCGATAATAAAAGGGAAAACTAATATCTTCGCCGGATGATTTTTTTCATGCTTTAAGCATAGTTAAACCTCTACTTTTGTCGAACTAAAAACTGAAAACAATCGCATGCAAACCACAGCTTTTAATCAAATACACAAGCAATTGGGCGCAAAAATGGTAGAATTTGCCGGATTTGAGATGCCTATAGAGTATTCGGGAATCAAGGACGAACACATGACCGTTCGCGAAGGTGTTGGCGTTTTTGATGTTTCGCACATGGGCGAAATTTGGGTAAAAGGCCCCAATGCTCTTGACCTTGTGCAACGAATCACCACCAACGATGTAGCTAAACTTACTCTTGGGCAGGCGCAATATTCTTGCTTTCCTAATGGCAAAGGCGGAATTGTTGACGATTTGCTGGTTTACTACTATGGGCCCGACAAATACCTGTTGGTTGTGAACGCCGCCAACATCGACAAAGACTGGAATTGGGTTGTTTCGCAAAATACCAGCGGCGCAATACTCGAAAATGCGTCGCCAGCAATCAGTCAGTTAGCTGTTCAGGGACCAAAAGCTCTTGCAACTCTGCAAAAACTTACCGACATCAATCTTTCGGAAATTAAATATTACACCTTTGTTACCGGCGCAATTGGCGGGGTTAACGACGTGATCATCTCGGCAACCGGATATACCGGCTCGGGCGGTTTCGAACTGTATTTTTACAATGAGTTTGCCGAACAAATGTGGAACGCCATTTTTGAAGCCGGAGCCGAATTTGGCATTAAACCAATTGGCCTGGCTGCACGCGACACATTGCGCCTCGAAATGGGTTACTGCCTCTACGGAAACGACATCGACGACACCACATCACCTATTGAAGCCGGGTTGGGCTGGATTACCAAATTCAACGGCCATTATTTCATCGACAAAGATTTGTTGCTGATGCAAAGCCGCGAGGGTGTGCAACGCAAATTGCGCGGTTTTGAAATGATCGACCGCGGAATACCGCGCCACGACTACGAACTGACCGACAAAGACGGCAATGTGATTGGCCGGGTAACTTCGGGAACCATGTCGCCAGTGCTGAACAAAGGTATCGGAATGGGCTACGTTGATAAGGCATATGCTGCCATTGGAACCGAAGTCTTTATAAAAATCCGTGAAAAATTACTGAAGGCTAAAATTGTAAAAATGCCATTCATCAATCCGCAACAATAAGCGGTGAAAAAGATAAAGAAAAAGGGAGACGAAAGTTTCCCTTTTTTGTTGGTTAGAGGTTCAACCGTGAAAGTTCGTTTGTGGCAAATAAGTTTCTTCGTTTATCTTTGCACCTTTTACACAAAGTATGGAAAACCTGAAAAACCGTTTGGAGGTTTGTTTAACCCCCGCCATTTACTCTAAACATGCCGACGACAATAACATTGTGGTGATTGTTGACGTGCTGCGCGCCACCTCAACCATTTGCGCAGCCATACACAACGGAGTAAAAAACCTGATTCCGGTGGCAACCGTTGAAGAAGCCCGTGCGATGAAACAGCAAGGCTACATGGTGGCTTCGGAACGCGATGGTTATGTGCTGGATTTTGCCGACTTCGGGAACTCACCTTTCAACTTCACTCCTGAAATTGTGAATGGCAAAGACATTGTTTACTCAACCACCAACGGCACACGATGTATTCACATGGCGGCCCACTCCAAAGCTGTGGTCATTGGCTCTTTCCTTAACTTGTCGGTTTTGGCCAATTGGCTGATTCAGCAAAATGCTCCGGTGCTTATTTTCTGCGCTTCGTGGAAAGACCGCTTCAGCCTTGAAGATACCGTTTGCGCAGGCGCTTTGGCCGAGCGCCTCATCGATTCAGGAAAATTTGAAACCATTTGCGATGCAACAACGGCCTCCGTTGATTTGTGGAACCTGTCCAAACCCAATTTGTTTGGCTACATTCAGAAAGCGGCGCAGAAATCGCGGCTGGCATCGAAAGGGCTTGACGATTGCATCGAATATTGCCTCACCGCCGATCTATGCCCCGTAATCCCTGCTTTTCAGGAAGAAAAACTGGTTGACATTTTGAAAACCACACACTAAAAATTAAGGTAAAATACCTAATACTAACACGTAAAGTTGAAAAAATAATTGGATTCGGGGTTGTTACCTCGAATTTTTAACCGATTTTTGAAGCAGCTTATCGGGATGATTTTCCTGACAATTGTCTCTGATTTATTTCAGAAAAGATTTGCCAATAACCCCTTATTTTTGGAGGACTATTGGGATTTTAAACAAAAAAATTATTAACCCATAAATATCAATCCAATGAAGAAGCATAATTTTTATGCGGGTCCCTCAATTTTGCCGCAATACACCATTAAAAACACAGCTGAAGCATTAATTGACTTTGCCGGAACCGGACTTTCGCTGATGGAAGTTTCGCACCGAAGCAAAGAATTTGTTGCTGTGAGCACCGAAGCACAACAACTTTTCAAAGAATTACTTGATATTCCAGCAGGTTATCACGTATTGTTTCTTGGTGGCGGTGCCAGCTCGCAGTTCATGATGGTTCCATACAATATGCTCGAAAAAAAGGCAGCTTACCTGAATACGGGAACCTGGGCCGATAAAGCTCAGAAAGAAGCCAAATTGTTCGGCGAAGTTGTTGAAGTAGCTTCTTCAAAGGCAGCCACATACAACTATATTCCAAAAGGATACACTGTTCCTGAAGATGCCGATTATTTCCACATCACCTCGAACAATACCATTTACGGAACTCAGATTCACGAAGATTTGGATTGCAAAGTGCCATTGGTAGCCGATATGTCTTCGGATATTTTAAGTCGTCCGCTCGATGTTTCGAAATACGCAATTATTTACGGTGGAGCCCAGAAAAACCTTGCTCCCGCAGGCGTAACTTTCGTTATCGTGAAAGAAGATGCGCTGGGTAAAGTAACCCGCAAAATTCCAACAATGTTGAATTACAAAACCCACATCGAAAACGAATCGATGTTCAACACACCTCCGGTTGTGCCAGTTTTTGCAGCCCTTCAAACCCTGAAATGGCTCAAAGACATGGGCGGCGTAAAAGTGATGGAACAGAAAAACATCGAAAAAGCAGGCATTTTGTACGACGAAATTGACCGCAATAAACTCTTCAAAGCTAATATTCCTGATGTGAACGACCGTTCGCTGATGAACATTTGCTTTGTAATGAACGACGAATACAAAGAATGGGAACCTGAATTCCTGGCCTATGCCAAATCGCTTGGTATGCTTGGGCTAGAAGGTCACCGTTCGGTTGGTGGATACCGCGCCTCGACCTACAATGCGCTACCAAAAGAAAGCGTGCTTGCTCTGGTTGAAGCCATGCAGGAATTTGAACGAATGAAGCTTAAATAAATCGACAAAGAAAAGCAGAACGACGATTCTGCTTTTCTTTTTTTATCTCAAACTAAAACTACCTATTTATGAAACGAGTGTTAATAGCTACTGAAAAACCGTTTGCTCCGGTAGCGGTTGATCAAATTACCGGAATTTTCGCCAATGCTGGTTTCGAAACTCAAAAACTCGAAAAGTATGCTTCGAAAGCAGAATTACTCGCCGCAGTGAAAAACGCGGATGCGCTTATTGTTCGCAGCGATATTGTTGATCGCGAAGTGCTCGATGCCGCACACAACCTGAAAGTGGTTGTTCGTGCCGGAGCTGGTTTCGATAATCTTGATTTGGTTTCGTGTACCGAAAAGAATGTGGTAGCAATGAACACTCCCGGCCAAAACTCGAATGCCGTAGCTGAACTAGCTATCGGGATGATGATTTTTATGTCGCGCGGACAATTTGCTGGAGGAGCCGGAACCGAGCTGAAAGGCAAAACTGTTGGCGTTTATGGCTGTGGCAACATCGGACGCCGGGTTGCCCGCATTGCCCAGGGACTTGCGATGCACGTTGTGGCGCTCGACCCTTGCATTACCAAAGTGAGCATGGAACCATACGACGTCAAAGTTGTTCAGTCGGTTGAAGAGCTGTTTGCTACCAGCGAATTTCTCTCGCTTCACATCCCGTTGAACGAAAAAACTAAAAACTCTATAAATTTTGAATTGCTCAACAAAATGCCAAAAGGCGGAATGCTGATCAACACTGCCCGCAAAGAAGTGATTGACGAAGAAGGACTGAAGCAAACCTTCGAAATGCGTCCAGACTTTAGGTACGTAACCGACATTTTACCTTCAAACCACGAAGAGTTAAAAGCAAAATATGGCATCAGGTATTTCTCAACACCTAAAAAGCAAGGTGCCGAAACATCAGAAGCCAATGTAAACGCCGGAGTTGCTGC
>DAOPZV010000135.1:0-10657 GCA_035353575.1 Prolixibacteraceae bacterium
TTCCCGATCCTCGATCAAAAAATATACAATCGAACTCTGGTTTATTTCGACAATGCAGCAACTACCCAGCGCCCGCAACAGGTAATTGATGCACTCAACGCCACGTACACCACTTACTACGGCAATATTCACCGGGCAGCGCATTTTCTGGCCGACAAAGCCACTGCCGCCTACGAAGAAACCCGCGACAAAGTGAAATCATTAATCAATGCAGAAAGCCGCGAACAGATTGTTTTCACGAAAGGAACGACTGAAAGCATCAATTTGGCGGCATTTGCTCTTGGCGAAGCATTTGTGAAAGAAGGCGACGAAATTATTGTTTCGGAAATGGAGCACCACTCAAACATTGTTCCCTGGCAATTGATGGCCGGACGAAAAGGCGCTAAAATTGTGATGTTGCCGATTGACGACGATGGCGGCCTGAAAATTGAATTACTGGATGAACTGATTAACCCGAAAACCAAGCTGATTGCTGTAGCGCATGTTTCGAATGTTTTGGGAACCATCAACTCAATTGCAGAAATTGCCCGAATTGCGCACAACAAAGGCATCCGAATTTTGGTGGACGGTGCACAGGCCGCACCACATTTGCAAATCGATGTTCAGGCATTGAATATTGATTTTTATGCCCTGTCGGCGCACAAAATGTACGGGCCAAACGGCGTTGGCGTACTCTACGGAAAGAAAGAATTGCTCGAACAGTTACCACCATACCAAGGCGGCGGCGAAATGATTTCGGAAGTGAAATTTTCGGGTACAACATACAACGAATTGCCCTATAAATTCGAAGCGGGTACGCCCAACATCAGCGGGGTAATTGCTTTTGGCGCGGCAATCGACTATATAAACAGTATTGGCCTCGAAAATCTGGCCATCTGGGAACACGAGTTGCTCGAATACGCCACCTCGAAATTGCTTGCCATTCCAGGATTAAAAATATACGGCACTCAAGCGCTGAAATCAGGAGTAATCTCTTTCAATGTCGATGGCGTTCACTTCTTCGATTTGGGAACCATGCTCGATAAATTCGGAATTGCTGTTCGCACCGGCCACCATTGCGCCGATCCGTTGATGGATCATTTCAGCATTCAGGGAACTGTGCGCGCATCATTTGCGGTGTACAACACCAAAGAAGAAATCGACCAGTTTATTGAAGCACTGAAAAAAGTGATTGCCATGTTTTAAACTTCTGTTTCAGGAAATATTGAACTGAAAGTTTCCTTTTTAATCTCTTTTAACACTTCGAATTAATTCGCTGAATTTCAGCCACAAAAACAAGATATTCGTCTCTTGCAGGTTGTTTTATTCCCTTTTGTTCATCCAGATGGGTAGGGTTAGTTATTCTTCTTTCGGATAAAGCATAAAATCAATTTAACCAAAAGAGATTATGCTTACAGGACTACACATTTACGCCAATACAATTCAAGCTTCGCAAAATCAATATTTTCAGAAATTAATTCAAATCGCCCGGCAATATGTTGGGAGAGCTTTTGTAAACAAAATAATCCTGATTGGATTGTTGTTTATCTCAGTAATTCTTTTCAGCTCTTGCAACCCGGACGACGATAGCTCAACCGACGGTACATCCGGAGCAACTTCACAAAACTCGTTTTCCGGGGCAGAACAGGTTCAAACAGCACACCATCAGGCAAACTCCTTGTTCTCGGTCTAATATCAACGAAAACATTGTCAAAATAAATTCAGCATACTTTTCTATTTTAAAACAACTGCCATGAAAAAAACAAAACTACTTTTTACACATTTTGTCCTATTCCTTTGCCTACTCGCCGGTCTTTTCGCCTGCAAAAAAGACGACACAGAAAACATTTCGGCAGGGGCCTACCTGCAAACCAGCGGCACAGTAATAAAAACATCAGAAAGTTTTGAATCAACACTTGAAGACGAGTCAGCAGTGAAGGTTACCGACGGCAAACTAACGCTGAATGACTGTACCATAACTAAATCCGGGAATACAACAAGTTCCGACAACAGTAGCTTTTACGGACAAAACGCGGCTATTCTTTCAAGCGGAAGTTCTTCAACGATTGTCATCTCAGGAGGAACAATTACGACCAACGCAACAGGAGCTAATGCCATAGTTGCTTACGGCGGAATAGTGGGTGTTTCGGGAGTGACAATCAACTGCTCCGGACAATACTCCAGAGGAATTCATGCGACCAATAGTGGGAAGATTATTGCAACCGATGTTACCGCTACAACAACAGGCGACAATAGCTCGGTTATTGCTACCGACCGTGGAGGTGGCTCTATTGATGTTACCGGAGGTACATTTAAGGTTTCGGGGAACGATGCCGCTGTTATATACAGCACAGGAACAATTATAGCTAACGAAATAGTGGGTTCGTCGGCAAACGGTGAAGCCATAGTGATTGAAGGAGCTAATTCGGCGTCGGTTTTCAACTCCAATCTAACAGCAGGCTCAACCTCGCGAGGTATTCTTATTTTGCAAAGTGGTTCGGGAGATGCCTCTGGGGTTACCGGAACCTTCTCAATGTCAGGCGGAAGTATTGCAACGACGAGTTCGGGTGCCCCGTTGATTGAAGTAGTAACAAATTCGACCGGAAACATCACATTAAACGGCACAAGCGTTACCGCCGCATCGGGCATATTAATGAAGGTTGACTATAACACGCGCTGGAGCACTTCAGGAGCGGCAGGAAACCTTGCACTACTTGGCACAACCACTTACACAGGGAATATAGTTGGCGACAGCTACAGTTCTCTGAATCTGTCGATAAGTTCTGGGACTACCTGGACCGGAGCATTTGATAATGCCAACACGGCCAAGTCAGGAAAAATCACTATTGATGGAGGTACGTGGACTCTGACCGATGACTCAAATCTGGATACTATTGTTCTTACCAACGGCGCTACAATCAACAAAAACGGGCATTCATTAACATACGTCACTTTAACGAATACTTCAGGAACAATCAACAACTAACTCTGATTCCGAGCCTAATTCCTTTTTAGGTTCTTTCCTTACTCACCATATTTTTTCATACTTTTTCGCAGAAAAAAGGCAAAAGCAGAAATCTGCTTTTGCCTTCATCTCTATCTTCAATGTTTTTTCGATTAGTAGTTCTTTGACTCGATTTCGAAGTACGCCTGAGAATGACCACAAACAGGACATTGCTGTGGCGGAACGGTTGATTCGTGCAGGAATCCGCAAACGCGGCATTTCCAAATCACTTTATCTTCACGCTTGAAGACTTTTCCTTCTTCCAAATTCTTATAAAGCGTACGATAGCGTTCTTCGTGAGCTTTTTCAATTTTTGCAATCGATTTGAACAGAACAGCGATTTTTTTGAAACCTTCTTCTTCTGCAATACGCGCAAATTCAGGATAAAGATCAGTCCATTCTTCTTGTTCGCCATCGGCAGCAGCTTTCAGGTTTTCCAAAGTTGTACCGATTTTTCCGGCTGGATAAGTGGCAGTTATTTCAACCATCCGCCCTTCGAGCTGTTTGAAGAACTGTTTGGCATGTGAACGTTCATTTTCAGCGGTTTCCATAAACAATGCTGCAATTTGTTCCAAGCCTTCTGCTTTTGCCTGTTTGGCAAAAAAATCATAACGATTTCGGGCCTGTGATTCGCCTGCGAAAGCTTTCAGCAGGTTTTGTTCGGTTCTTGATCCGGCTAATGATTCCATGGTTTTAATTTTTATTGAAATTCTAATTATTACAAGTAAACAGAACTATAAAATTACAAATTAAAGACGCAAAAAATCCGTCGAATTACAATTTAGAACGATTCAAAAGTATTGAGCCCTGCAAATTATAATAAATCAAGGTAATTGATTTGTTAAGCTTTTTTAATGTGCAGTTTTTCCTTTTGAAGAATTTCAAAAATTAACGACATTTGCATCCTTAAAGCTTGATACATGACAATAAACGAGATACAGCAGGAAATAATTGATGAATTTTCGGTTTACGAAGATTGGATGGACAAGTATAGTTACCTGATTGAATTGGGAAACGACCTAAAAGATTTAGACCCAAAAGAAAAAACAGACCAATATTTGATTAAAGGATGCCAGTCGCGGGTTTGGCTGATTCCGGCATTTGTTGATGGGAAAATAGTATTCAGGGGAGAAAGCGATGCCGTGATTGTAAAAGGGATGGTTGCCTTGCTACTGAGAGTTGTTTCAAACCAAACACCGAAAGACATCATGGGAACTGACCTTCATTTTGTTGATGTCATTGGCTTAAAACAGCATCTGTCGCCAACACGGTCGAACGGGCTGCTGGCGATGATCAAACAAATTAAACTCTATGCTGTTGCTTATAACAGAATTTCAGAAAAAGGAGAATAGAAAATGGATGCGAGAATTGACCAGATCATTGAACGTTTAAAAGACGTTTACGATCCTGAAATACCGGTAAATATCTATGATTTGGGCCTGATATATAACATTGATGTGGATGAAACCAACAAAGCAAGCATCATCATGACGCTCACTGCTCCCGGATGTCCGGTGGCCGATGTTTTACTCGAAGATGTACGCGAGGCCGCCATTGCGGTTGACAGCGTTGAAGCGTGCGATGTTGAGCTGGTTTTTGATCCGCCGTGGGACAAATCTATGATGAGCGAAGAAGCTCGTCTGGAACTTGGATTTTTTTAATTGCTATATCAACCAGCTGCGGCTGGTTTTTTTGTTATTTATTTGCCCTGACTTCTGTGCCTTCCAGCGTAAAATAGAACACCGAACCAACTCCCGGTTCCGAATCAAGCCATATCTTGCCTCCTAAAAGTTCGACTAGTTTTTGTGTAATTGCCAACCCGAGTCCGGTTCCCCTGTAAAGCTTCTTCTCATTCCCTTCATTCAGTTTTCTGAATCGTTGAAAAATTGCCTGGTGATGTTCCTTTTCAATGCCAATTCCGGAGTCTTTAACGTAAAAAGTAAACTCATTTGCCTCTGATACGAAATAGCCAAACTCGATTATCCCGGAATCGGTAAACTTAAAAGCATTGGAAAGAAGATTGATAAAGATCTGCTTTACCCTCACTAAATCTGAAAAAATGAACAAGTTTTTTGCCTCATCAGCTTTTTTAACAACCAGCTGCACATCGTTATTCTTTTTATTCAGACTAAAAATTTGGAATAACTCCTCTATTAAATAATCAACATTAAAGTCACGTTTCTTAAGCGTAAGCTGCTGCGCTTCAATTTTCGACAAATCGATAATCTCGTCAATCAGCACCAAAAGAGAAGTAGTATTCGATTCGATCATCTCAACATATCGTCCCCTCATATCGGGGCCCAGTTCATCATCTATCAGCAGCGATGAAAAACCAACGATTGAATTCAATGGTGTTCTTATTTCGTGCGATACATTTGCTAAAAAAGCCGACTTTAACTGATCTGATTCTTCAGCTTTTTTCTTGGCAACGAGCAATTTCTCATTCAAATCGTTTAAACGCCAGTTTGTGTCTTCCACTTTCGCCATCATCACAGCCAACTTATCGTATGCACTTTCAAGCTCCTCTTTCTGAATTTCGATCTCCTTTAATTCTCTTTTGCTTCTCTGCTGATCGGCCCTCCTCCTGACATTAATCACCGAAAGCACAATCGAGGCGATACTCAGGAAAAAAAGAACAACCAGCAAAATGGTAAAATTTTCACGGGAAAAAAGCGAGCGCTGATTAAAGACTCTCGAATTTATTGGAAGCCTTTCCACCGGAATTTTATACCGATCCAACACTTTTCTGTCAAAATAAAAGTGTGGTTCTGTTTGATTGATATGCTTTATCCCATCTCGTGAAGTTGAACTCATCAACTTAAGCAACAGTTCAACCGCGCCTTTCCCTTGTTGTGCTCCGTTTCTGAACAATCCGCCTAAAACTCCGGGACATTTATTTACCATATCATTCGTAAATACCGGAACTTTGGCCAGCTCACTAATCTTGTAAATTACAGGAATCGGATCAACAGGTTGCCCGTTCTTATCCCGACTTATTCCTGCATAATAAATTGCATCAAAGTCGTTCTCGGATTCTACCTGCCGGTAAATTGATTCCAGATCGACATTCTCTGAAAATTTAATTTCTAAACCTTTAAAATTTGTCTTGTCTGAATTGAATTCCCGCTGGTAAATAAGACCAGTAGTTGTTTTGTCGGCAATTACGAATACGCATTTTGATTCAGGCAATAATTTCCTGATCAAATCCAGAACCTGGTAACTGTCTCCGGCTTCCTTGATTCCATAATAATTAGTTCCTTCCAGGAGATATTCTTCGGGGTTCGAAATGCCTGCAAAAACAACCGGTATATCGGGGAAAAGCTCCTTATCGTATTTCTGTGCAAAATCCAGAGCATCATTATCTGTAACAATAACTCCGGCAAACGTCAAATCCTGGTAGATTTGCTTCAGGTATTCCTTATCTATTTCAAATCGCGATTGCCCAAAGCGCTTCGAATTAAGATTCTTTATATAAAAATTTATTTCCGGATGCTTTTTAAATTCCTTCAGTATTCCCGAAGTCAAACTGTCTGTCCACGCATAGCCCTGATTATATGAATTTATAAGCAGAACATTTACCTTACCACTAACTCCCCAAGCTACCTGAATAACAGATAGAAATATCAGAACGAACCAGATTCGATATCGATTAGCTTTTTCCAAGAGAGGAATTTTAAAATGACTGACTGAAAAGTAAACAATTTCGGGCTAATAACAAAAAAGGTGCTCCCCTTTCGAGCAGCACCGTAATTATTTTCTTGCAGAAGATTCTATTTCTTTTCTTTCACATTCACGATCAGGTTCAGTTCTTCCAATTGTGCATCGGCAATAATTGAAGGGCTATCCATCATCACATCTCTTCCTGAATTGTTTTTCGGGAAGGCGATGGTGTCGCGGATGCTGTCCAATCCGGCAAACATCGAAGTCAGACGGTCGAACCCGAAAGCGATACCTGCATGAGGCGGAGCGCCAAATTTGAACGCATTCATCAGGAAGCCAAACTGGTATTCGGCCTGTTCGGGCGAGAAGCCAAGTAAGCCAAACATTTTTGCCTGAAGGGCTTTGTCGAAGATACGAACCGAACCACCGCCAATTTCAACACCATTGATAACTAAATCGTAGGCATTGGCGCGAACTGCTCCCGGATTGGTTTCCAGCAGCGGAATATCTTCGGGTTTTGGAGCGGTGAACGGATGGTGCATGGCGTAGAAACGGGCTGTTTCTTCGTCCCACTCCAACAGTGGAAAATCAACCACCCACAAGGGTTTGAACACGTTTTTATCGCGCAGACCCAACTGGTTCGCCATTTCCAGACGAAGTTCGCCCAACGCTTTTTGCATTTTTTCTTTTGGTCCTGAAAGAATCAGAATCAGGTCGCCCGGTTTTGCACCCAAAGCGTCGGCCCATTTCTGCAAATCTTCCGGAGTATAAAATTTGTCAACCGACGATTTGATTGAACCATCGGCAGCAACTTTTACATTCACCATTCCTTTGGCACCAATTTGCGGACGTTTCACCCATTCGGTCAGGGCATCCAACTGTTTACGGGTATATTCGCTACAACCGGTGGCACAAATTCCGCCAATGTATTCGGCTTCGTTGAACACCGAAAAATCTTTGCCTTTGGCTAGTGCTGTCAGGTCTTTAATTTTCATCTCGAAGCGAATATCCGGCTTGTCTGAACCGTAGAATTCCATCGCTTCGGAATACGGCATGCGCGGGAATTCGGTAATATCGATGCCTTTAATTTCTTTGAACATGTATTTGGTCAGGCCTTCGAACATATTCAGGATGTCTTCCTGCTCAACGAACGACATTTCGCAGTCTATCTGTGTAAATTCGGGCTGACGGTCGGCGCGCAAATCCTCGTCGCGGAAACACTTTACAATCTGGTAGTAGCGGTCGAATCCGGCCACCATCAATAACTGTTTCAACTGCTGTGGCGACTGTGGCAAAGCATAAAACTCACCCGGATTCATGCGTGAAGGAACCACAAAGTCGCGGGCACCTTCCGGAGTCGATTTGATCAAAACCGGAGTTTCGGTTTCGATGAAATTTTGTCCGTTCAAATAAGAACGCACCGCGTGAGCCATCTTGGCACGCAGAATCAGCGTATCGCGAACAGGAGCACGGCGCAAATCAAGGTAACGGTATTTCATACGCAGCTCGTCGCCACCATCACTAACATCTTCAATCGTAAAGGGTGGAGTGTCAGCCGCATTCAAGATATTTATTGATTCAACGGCCAGTTCAATTTCGCCGGTTGCGATGTTTTTGTTTTTGCTGCTACGTTCGCGCACGGTTCCAGTTGCCTGGATCACATACTCGCGGCCCAACTGACCAGCTTTTTCGGCCACCGCTTTTTCGGTCTTTTCGTCGAAAACCAATTGCGTAATGCCGTAACGGTCGCGAAGATCAACGAAAGTCATTCCACCTAAATTTCTTACTCGCTGTACCCAGCCGGCAAGGGTTACTACCGACCCCTGATTGTTGAGGCGCAATTCGCCGCATGTATGTGTTCTGTACATAGTTATTTTCGTTTTAATCCGTGCAAAAATAAGCAGTTTTTAGAATAATTGGTAAAAAATTTCTATTCCAGCAAATCATAAACGCTACCAACAACCTGATAGGCGTTTGTACTTTGTGTCAATGCAAAATACATATATAATTTATTATCGGCATAGAACAAAACAGGACCACCACCAACGTGTCCGCTGGGCCTGTTCCAAATCGTCTTAGCAAACTGATAACTGCCCATATTTATCCCTGTCGAACAATCGGTCCATGCGCCTGATTTGTTATACATGATTCCAAATTGTCTTATTCCCCTGTTTGCGGAATAGTTCCATCTGCTGGTTCCATCGACAATCGAACACAATTGACCGTTCCAATAGAATTGCTTGGTTTCTGTTGTGTGCGAACTTCTGTAACAAGTCGGAGTATCCCTAATGCTGCTATCGGTAGTATTCAAAATGGCTTTCCTGAAAGTGAAAATACCATCAGGGGTCGGCGAATAAGCTTCCCACATTTCCCAACCTGCTACTTCTAAATCCGATGCAGTTCTTGCAGCAACCAACATCTTATATTCACCATCAGAATAACTCACACTCGGCTCATAAAGACCTGAGTATGTACCTACTGTGCTTAATATCTCAGTAGCACTATATATTGGGTTGTCCATATTTTCATCAAATGTAACCCAACCAATACGCATCATCGGTCCATCCTGACCGTAACCATATCCAATATAGCGGTTCGAATTATTTAATTTATGTACATCAATCACATGCAATCCTGAATTTCGCCAAGTACCTGCGCTATATGTTAATTTTGGTAAAGATGATAGCGAAGTCCAGTTAACCAAATCAGTTGAACTAAACAAACCAACCTGCCAGTTCGTGCCATTATAACCGTTGACCGCCATCCTGTAATTACCGTCACTGTGCTTCCATACACCGCCAGGCCCTGCCATTGAAGAATAGTATGTTAATGGCGTCATTGGAATTAACACCGATGAATGGCCCATATTAAAATCCCAGCCATTACCATAAATATTAAACAAATAAACTCTGGCTCCAACTATAAAGCTACTTAAATCCCTTACGACGCCAGGATTGTATGTAAGTGTTTTAGTTGAGTAATTACCACCTGTTATTTTCAAATAAGCCTGGTCTTGAGCGCCCACACTTGGTTCGTTGCCCAAACCAATGCCAACAATCCACTCTTTGCCGGTAGCAGGAGATGTTATCGAAGATATATCGGGCAGCCAGTTTAATGTAATAGTATTTTTGCGCGCATCAATGGCTGAAACAATTATTGCGGTACCATCAACAAAACAATTCATTTCCTGATTAACGATAGCGTTTGTCTGAAATACGTCAGTTATTGATTTGTGTGAGTGTATTGATAATGTTGTAAAAGACAGAATTTCTGGTGGTGGCGGTGGTGGCGGCAGCGGTGGACCCGGTTCATCCTCTTTTGAACACATTACAAAGAAATACGATATAAAAAGTATCCCCGCTATTGTTTTAAACGTCGATTTTTTCACAAGTACAGATTGTTGTCAATTTGTTGCATGGCCTTTTGTGCCACCTTCATTTTACAAAAATATTGTTTTATTTCTATTGAACAATAGATTATCATCATAAAAAACTAGTTCGTTTGAATACAGCGCAGCAAAAGTTCTTTCCGATATAATTTCTACAGAAATTCCTTTTTACTTTTGCCTTATCATTTTTGTTTTATTTATGGAACTTTTTAACGACGAATATTTTATGAAGCGGGCGCTTCAGGAGGCGCAGCAAGCGTTTGCCGAAGGCGAAGTACCTGTTGGTGCCTTAGTAGTTTCGCAAAACCGCATCATCGCCCGCGCCCACAATCTTACCGAAACGCTGAACGACGTAACGGCTCATGCCGAAATGCAGGCCATTACAGCTGCGGCTAACCTTTTGGGCGGCAAATACCTGAACGAATGCACGCTGTATGTAACCGTGGAGCCGTGCGTAATGTGCGCCGGGGCCCTGGGCTGGTCGCAGGTTGGCAAAATTGTGTATGGCGCTTCCGACGAAAAGCGTGGTTTCCAGAAGTTTGCTCCAAATACCCTACACCCCAAAACGGAAGTTATTTTTGGTGTTTTGGAGAACGAATGTTCGCAATTGATGCGCGATTTCTTTC
>DAOPZV010000136.1:0-10655 GCA_035353575.1 Prolixibacteraceae bacterium
AAAAACAACACCCCCCGGTTGCGCGTTAGCGACAGCCGGGGGCATTGTGTGTGATCAGCTCACAAATAGCCTTTTGCAAATGCTATTTCGCAGTTGGGGTTTTGGCAGCCTGTGCCGAATCGTCAACCTCGAAGCCCCAATCGGCCAGGCGTTTGGGATTTTTCTGGTTCAAGGCTTTGAGCAGGTTTCGGCTCGCAGTTACAGCCTCTTTGATAGCAGGCGTGTAAAGGTCGCGTTCGCGGTAAGCCTGTTCCATCTTACTCTTGTAGTCTTCGGCCTCCTTCTGTTTGGCCAGGGCCTGTTCAATGGTTGGGCCCACTACCGACCACGATATCCCATCAAGGTTCGTTAGTGGCGAAGCATCTCCAACTTCCTGGTGTTTCTGATAAACTTTTGATGCCAGTGTGAGCATCTCTTCCACATTTTGGGAAATAACTATTCTTCCTGCTGTTCTAGCCATAATTACGTCTATTTTAATTGGTTAATGATTAAATATAATGCAATATTATTATATCTACAAGCGTTTAAGTAATTAATTTACAGGGGTACAATTGCAAGATTGCTGTTATCAATTGTTATAATGCCAAATTCAATAGATATAATGCCGATATGAATACGAAATTGGTGTTATGAATGTATATAACGGCGTTATGAGTATTAATAATGCCGTTATATACATTCGTGGAGGCATATTTAAGATCAATTATCTAGTTCTAATGTTTCACCATCATTTTTTCGGTAACCACCTTGTCGCCAACGGTGGCACGTACGATGTAAACCCCGTCTTTCCAGCCGGAAGTATTGATTTTCGTTTCCTTGGTTTTGAGCTTGGTTTTCTTTTCCTTCAAGCCCTGGAACGAATCATAAACATCCAGATCCCAATCCAAATTTTCATCCAGAGTGGTCTCACTATCCGCCTTTAGTTCAATCGAGGTTTCGCTAACTGAAGGATTTGGTGAGATTACCAAATAATATCCCCCGCACGAACCACTACTCATATACCCTGAAATAATTGTAACATTATTATTGCAAGACGTATTGGCGGCAACAATAATATTCCCTCCTGATGCAGAATTTGTATTAATAGAAATCATATTGCCAGATGTATAAAAATTTGTCCAGCCTGAAGGTATCGTCCACGAATAATTTGACGTAGAACACGAACCGTTGTTCACAACAAAGATATGATATGTAGTGTTAGCGCACAAAGTAGGGGTGTAACCTGAAGAATTGGTCACATGCGTTCCATCCGACTTGTAAACATCAAATGAAATATCCTTATAATAGGGCCCATTTACACTTACATTGACCTTTGGCCCGTCCGAGGTTATTGTGGGGGCTATGCTTGAAGTGAATTTGGCTTGTATCCACCCGGCATCCCTGCTGGATGAACTGATTGGCCTTATTAAAGGGGTGGAGGTATTGCCTCCGGAAACAACACTTAGCGTGTTGTCGCTTACACTCCAACTTATTGCGAAGCCGGTTGGGGCGCTATTGGCAGTAAAGGTAGAAGCGGAAGAATAGCATACAGTTTGAGGACCCGAAATAGTTACCTGACCCGGATTACTGCCAACACCAACGGCATACCAGGCATTGGCAACTTGTAACGATTGAAAAGAATTAGCACCAAAAGAAGCGTCTGTAGCACTCATCATATTGGTTCTCATCAAGGGATAAGTTGTTGTTCCGTTCAAGTACCTTCTGGCTTGAGCAAAATAAACCAATCTTGCCGCAGTTTCAATACCAAGCCCATAAACGGTGTAGCTATTCCCTAAACCATTTGTCCCTGAACCTCCTTCTGAAAGCAGATAGAACCAGTGGCTCAATATCCCGCTCCGGTAATATGCTTCGGAATTCGAATTGTATTCTGAAGTTCCATAAGTATGCGCAATTGGCCAGTCAGCAGTAGGATCAGACGGGGTCATAAGATTTCGTAAACAGGATTTTGTTAACATGACTTCTTCTCCAATCTTCCATTTGTTTTTTTGTGGAGCAACATAACTCTCAATCGTTGCTGCCCAAATATCGCTCAACCCTTCGTTAAACGAACTATTGATTCCGCCTCCACTAAAACCAGAAGTATGGTCGTTAATCCCATGTGCATATTCGTGCGCGACAACATCGACGCTTCCTAGTGGCTTAAATTTAGATTCGCCATCACCAAACGCTAGGTATTCGCCATCAGGATAATATGCAGCATTATCTTTAGTTAGACCAGAATTATCGAGTATGAGAGAGTGGACATACGCGTTAGTCCTTTGCCCTATGCTATCCCATCCACGTCGGCCATGCACATTCAAGTAATAATCGTAAATTTTTTGTAGAGCCCAATGTATGTCAAGCGCTGTATTGTCCTTGTTTGTGTTGTCCCACTCGGCAGTAGTCCATGTATTATTATTGTCGGCAAAAGGTGTTACCCCTGTGGTATCAGCTGCATTCTGGTTGTTACGGTTGCGAGTGATAATGCCATTTGTGCGTGACCAATCTTCCAAAAAGAATTGATTATTCCGTGATTCGGTAATAGCACTTTGGGGACCACTATATCTCGTAGCAAAAGTTCCGGTGGCTGGAGGTGGCGGGGAAGAGGTGAGCGGCATGGGGCCATAGTTCTGTTCAACCTTTGTATCTGAAAATGAAGAGGTAATAGCAATTGGTTCTGTAAGGCATACTTCCCCCGTGTGAGCATCGATATATCCTATTAGCGAGTTATTGATATTGATAGAAAAGAGCCTGATGCGGTAGGCGAGTACTACATTACTTTCCGTTTTAGTTTCATCGGCTCCGTTTAGGTCAACCACAAATAGTTCAATTTTTGAACGTGAGATTTCGTTAGTCGGAATCTTTTGGTAGTTGCACCATATCTCCAAAGCCTCTTTTTCGGTAAAAGTTGGTTTGGGGTCTAATTTGGATATGCGGATATAGTTTCCATTGGCGCTTTCAAGTTTCCCATTTTCCCAGTGCAATACATATACACCGTCTTTTACAGGGACGCCACCGTAATATTGACGATACACCTCGAAGCGCCGCTCTTTTTCACTATCCCCTTTTTTCTCGAACTTGTACTCATCGGTTTTGGCGATATTCAATACAGTGCTAAAGAAATCGTTTTTGTTTGTGATGGCTTCGATATTGGCAGTTGTCTTGAAAAACCCAATTTCGTTTTTATTGTTTCTTCGTGCTTCTCCCTTGCCGTCAATCTTCTCCATATTCTGGGATAATGCAGCAACTGGGAATAAGATAATCATGATGATAAAATGTAATGTCTTCATATTTTTATTCTTTTATACGGCTTGAATATTCACATACAGGGGCGAGATATGAAATATCGGAGTAAACTCTTAATGTATCAGCACTTATTAATTTAATAAATGCATAGGTTGAAAAATCTTTTTTATTGTCATAAAAAATGGTGTCATCAACTTTTCCTTTTCTAATCCTAAAAAGAGATGTACTAATTAGATTACCATTTATGTAGGTTTTAATAATGGAATCTGATGTGATTTCACTAATAAAATTATCTTTTCCTACACAAGAACCAACTTTAATTAATTTCCATTTCCCGACAATACTGTTAGGATCATAGTCATTTTTTTCTTTTTCGCACCCTGCCCCCATTAATGCAAAGAGCAGGATAAAAGCGCTGAGTTTAAAAATTGTTGTTTTCATGTTTTTTTAATTTTAGTTAAATCAATTCCGTGTTTTCTAACGTGTTTTTGTTTTTCAGGAGATGATCGTTTCATGGCTTTGATTTATAGAGTTAATAGCCATTAATAAACATATACTATTGATTCCAAAAACCGCAAAAAGGTTGCTTCGCGCAGCAGGTGTTTGGTAACATAAAAATTACAAAAGGAAAATTTTGGTTTTGTGGTTAAAATAGCTTATTATGTTTTACCTGGACTAGGCAATTCAGAAAGTCAGAAAGACTATTGGGGGAGAGAAAAGGGCTTGGTTGAAATGCTTTCTGTTTTGCTTAAAAAGCAGATCACAGATACGCTACTTAAAGGTGTTATTACAAATATACACAAGCAAGTTTTCTTTATCGAAAAAAAGATCAACTCTCCTTCAGGTTTCGCTTAATTCTATTATCTTGTTTAGGTGATGTTGATTAAATATTAGTCAAAAACAATTAAACAATGATTTCAGAAAGCAGCCTTGAAAAACTCAAAATTTTAGCGGGAGCAGCCAAATACGACGTATCGTGCGCTTCGAGCGGAACCAAGCGAAACAATACGCAGGGAGGAATTGGAAATGCCACGGCATGGGGAATTTGCCATAGCTTTGCCGAAGATGGCCGCTGCATCTCGCTTCTGAAAATCATGCTCAGCAATTACTGCATTTACGATTGTGCATACTGCTACAACCGCAAAAGCAACGATATTCCGCGAACCTCGTTCACGCCCGACGAGGTAGCCAATTTAACCATCGAGTTTTATCGCCGGAATTACATCGAAGGGCTTTTCCTCAGCTCCGGAGTATTGGTTAGCCCCGACCACACCATGGAGCGATTGGTTTCGGTGGTGAAAAAACTGAGAACAGAGCATCGGTACAACGGCTACATCCACATGAAAACAATTCCCGGAGCAAGCCAGCAACTAGTGACTGAGGCAGGTCACTGGGCCGACCGATTGAGCGTGAATATCGAAATTCCGAGCGAAGGAAACCTGAAAGTTCTGGCACCCGACAAAGATTTTCGAAGCGTTCTGGAACCCATGAAAATGATTTCGACCGGGATCGCTGAAGCGAAAGAAGAACGAAAAAAATATCGAAATGCGCCACAGTTTAGCCCATCGGGACAAAGTACGCAATTGATTATTGGCGCCACCAACGACACCGACCACACTATTCTGAAACTCTCGTCGGCTTTGTACACGCGGCGCGATTTGAAGCGGGTTTACTACTCGGGCTACATCCCCGTAAACACCTACGACAACCGGCTCCCGGCACTGAACACTCCCCCACTCCGCCGCGAACACCGGCTTTACCAGGCCGATTGGTTGCTGCGCTTCTACGGATTCAGAAGCAACGAAATTGTGAACGACGAGAACCCGAACCTCGATCTGGAGCTCGACCCTAAAGTGACCTGGGCGTTGCGAAACCCGCATTTATTCCCGGTTGATGTGAATACTGCTGACCCGGCAATGTTACTTCGTATTCCGGGAGTGGGCACCAAATCAGTTCAACTGATTTTAATGGCCCGCCAACACAACCGGCTCAATTCGTTGCACCTGAAAAAGATGGGTGTGGTGATGAAACGTGCGCAGTTTTTTATAACCTGCAACGAACTTCGGATAAAAAATGTGCAGGAACTAAGACCCGAAATTATAAGGCAAATCTTGCTCGATAAAAGCCCAACATCAAGCGACTCGGCTATTCAGTTGAAAATGTTTTATCCAACCTTGCCCGCTTTGGGATAGGTGTTGGTGATTCGATATTGAATATTGGTTATTGGAACTACAGGAAAATATCCAATATCGAATTTCCAATAATCGACTAAAATTTTGCACGATAAATGAACGTTTTTTCATACGACAATACTTTCGAGGGCTTTCTGACACTGGTTTTTGAGTGCTATTCCCGAAAACAGTTTCCCGATGAAATCCTTTCAGGAGAAGGGAGTCAGGGCTTTTTGTTTGCCTCGGGCGTGAAAGTGATGACCGACGAAAGCAAGGCCGAGCGGGTGTGGAACGGGATTGTAAGAAAATCGTCGGACGACAACGGGCATCGGATTTACCGGGTATTCTTATCGGAGCAACCAGAAACGCCCATGCTGCTGATGAAATACGTGAGGTTGATCATTGATTCAGATAAAAACGAAGAAACGAATTTTTCGATGCCCATCGTGGTTGAATTCAATAAACTGCACCAGAAGGTTTGTCGCGAAGCCCAGCGAATCCACATGTTCACCCGGTTTCAGAAAACGATTGAGGGAAGTTATTACGCGTCGTATGCGCCTATGTACAACGTGCTGCCGTTGTGCATACCGCATTTCCGTGACCGGTTTGCCGACCAGTCGTGGATTATCTATGACTTGAAACGCAACTACGGATTTTTGTACGACCTGAAAACCGTCACGCGTATTGTTTTCGACGATCTGAAAGTCAACACCCAAACAGGCCAGTTGCACCAATCGCTTCAAGCCGAAGACGAACGGCTCTTTCAGAAATTATGGAAACAATACTTCAAGAGTATTTGCATTGAAGAACGAAGAAATGAAAAAGTTCATCGGCAGCACCTGCCACAGCGTTTCTGGAAATATCTTCCTGAAAAGTGGTAAGCTAAAATCAGGCAAAAGAGAAAATGGACTCCCGGCAGTGCTTGTTTACGATGTTTTCGAGAATCTGCGTGGTCATATCGGGATATCTCACGTGCAAAACATCTTCACTTTTTGTCCACTCCTCCAAAACTTTGGCCGAAGTTGAAAACCTGTCGAGCACCCGAATGCCCATCGATTTCAGGAATGCAGCATTACAATACTGTTCGTACTGCTTTTTCATCGGGATAACGCATAACTTTTTCCCAAGATAAATGGCTTCGGCAGGACCTTCGAAACCAGCTGTGCAAAGCAGTCCGGTGCAACTCAAAAAGCTTTTAGTAAATTTTTCGAGCGAAACAGGCTGAAAATGAACATTTCCTGCTGAATATATTGTGTGTGAATGTTTGGAAAAAACCTGCCATTCGATATCCGGTATGCTGGATAAAACATCCAAAATCTGCTGATCACTATATGCGGGAAGATAAACCGTGTAGTGCGGTTTTTGGGTGGATTCAGCATTGCGGATGTCGCCGCGAATGACAGGTGGAAATATATTTGGGAAGGAAGGTTTAAAATTGAATCCGTACTTATAAGTAACCGGAGCATAATATTTTAGAATGAGTTTACCGACAATATCATTAAAATTTGGTTTGGGAGCCGACGGATGAAGCACCGCATTTTGATGACTTAATCCAACACAATCTTTCCCGCGCAACCAGCACGCCCAGGCCGAAACCGGCTCGAAATCGTTTATAACAAGGTCATACTTTTCGACAGGAAGCTTCCTGATATCCTTAATTAACTGCGATAACGGAAGTTTCAGGGCTGTTTTAATCAAATCGACACCACCGCTTTTACCAATAATGAAACTCATTCCTGAAAGCTTATAATCAACCTGAAACGGCACATTTAAATCGGCTTGAGTTCCGCTGACCAAAACATCAGTTTGCGCCATCGATTTCAGAATAGGCACTATCTCGGTTGCCCTGGCTAAATGACCGTTTCCGGTTCCTTGTATAGCGTAGAGTATTTTCATCTTGATTGACAATTTAAATATTTACCATTTACTATTCCTGAAACGCAGCAACGCCGCAGCAGAACTTCCTTTCAGAAGAAAGCAGCAACGGCTAATTCCTCGATTATTGATTTGTAAACTTGTTTTTTGTCCGGAATAAACAATTCGTCATCAGGCGACTCTGACGTCTCTACAACCTCATCAGGAGTATAAACAATGCTCCATTGCCCGTCTTTGCATTCGGCAGCCGAAAAATGTTCGACCCAATCGCCACAATTGATATATCTTACAGTTCCCTTGTCGGTGTTAATTTGCTTATCCACAGGTATATGTGTATGACCACAAATCACTACATCCATATTTTTGCTGGCGGCGGCATTGGCAATTGCTTTTTCAAAATTGGTCAACACCTTGCCATGCCGGGCAATGCGGTCGCTCATCGATTTGTAAAGAATCATCTCCTTCCCGCCTAAAAACTTCAGGAAAAAATTGATGACTTTGTTGAAAATGGTAAAAAAACCGTAAGCAGCGGCACCTAACTTGGCCAGCCAGGGCGAGTGATGGATGATGTGGTCGAATACATCGCCATGAAATATCCAGGTTTTCTTGCCGGCAACATTCAACTCCAACTGGTTGACAATGCTGAAATTCCCCAGCCTGACATTGTTGAATTTTCGGAACACATCATCGTGATTTCCGGTAATGTACACAACGCGAACACCTCGTTCAACCATCTTTAGCAACTGGCGGATAACTTTGAGGTGCGACTTCGGAAAATAATTCTTGCTGAACCGCCACGAATCGATGATATCGCCATTCAGAACAAGAATGTCGGGGCTAATCGATTTTAAATAAACGAGCAGGGTTTTGGCTTTACTTGCGTAAGTTGCCAGATGCAGATCGGAGATTACTGCGATATCAATCTTTCGAATTTCTTCTTGCATACATTCTTGCAATTTTACAAGCGCAATTACGCCAACCCGAATTAAACCAAGGTTAACAACTCATGAAAAATCAATTAAAACCCATTTTAACAGCAAAAAACTAAGCCATACCGAAGTACATCAATAGCTTTAATCAACTATCTTGCGAAAAAATTTCAGGGTATTCTTTAATAAGATGTACAGAAATGGCCAATAGCTTTTTGGAACAAATAACCCACGAATTTGACCGCCCTTTTCAGAATCCTGTTTTGGTGTTCTCGGTTATTCTGTTCATTATTTTACTGTCGCCCATCGTATTACGCAAACTTAGAATACCGGGCATCATTGGCTTAATTATTTCAGGCGTAATTGTTGGTCCCCATGGAATAAACCTGCTTGAGCAAAACTCGGCAGTGAAGCTTTTTTCGACAATCGGGTTGCTCTATATCATGTTTATCGCCGGGCTTGAACTCGATTTGAAAGAATTCCAGCGAAATCAAAATAAAAGTTTGGTCTTCGGATTTTTGACTTTCACCATACCTCTTGCTTTTGGGTTCCCGGTCTGTTACTTTTTGCTGAAATACGATTTTACAGCCAGCTTACTCATTTCAAGTATGTTTTCAACACACACGATGGTAGCCTACCCCATCGTAAGCAAATTTGGTATTGCAAAAAACGAAGCTGTGGCCATAACCGTGGGTGGTACCATCCTTACCGATACTGCTGTACTTGTTTTGCTCGCCGTAATTTTAAGTTCAAACAATGGTGGTCTCGATCTCACCTTCTGGGCCCGTTTAACCGGATCGCTAGCTATTTTTCTCGGAATCATGTTCTATGTTATTCCTAAAGTAACTGCATGGTTTTTTCAGAAGCTTGAAAGTGAAAAAAACTCGCACTACATATTTGTGTTGTCGGTTGTATTTTTTGCAGCCTTTTTAGCCGAAATTTCAGGAGTAGAACCTATTATTGGCGCTTTCGTTGCCGGGCTGGCGCTAAACAAGCTGATCCCCTATTCGTCAACGCTGATGAACCGCATCGAATTTGTTGGCCAGTCGATTTTTATCCCGTTTTTCCTGATCAGTGTAGGGATGCTGGTTGATGTAAAAGTGCTGCTTAACGGGCCAACTGCTGTTATCATAGCCGTTACCTTATCGGTTGTTGCGCTAATTGGGAAATGGCTTGCCGCTGCCAGCACAAGTAAAATATTCAGGTACTCGCGAAACCAGAGGCGACTCATCTTTGGGCTAAGCAGTTCGCACGCAGCAGCTACCCTTGCCGTTATCATGGTTGGGTTCCAAACTCACATTATCGACGAAAATGCATTGAACGGCACCATTCTGCTAATACTTGTAACCTGCCTGGCGGCCACGCTGGTTACCGAAAATGCTTCAAAAAGAATTTTAACGGAGGAAGAAGAAGAACCGGAAATTGAATATCCGGTGCATTATAGCGAACACATAATGCTCCCAATTGCCAACCTCGACAATATGGAATTGTTGCTCGAGTTCGCCGTTTTGATAAAGAACAAAAAATCTGTAAGCCCGATAACAATATTGTCGGTTGTGCCAAACGACGAAGAGGCTGAAAAAAACCTGATAAAAGCGAAGAAAAATTTGCAGCCACTCGTAAAATTGGCATCAGCAAACGAGACGAAGATTAAGATAATTGCAACTATCGATCACAATGTTGCCGGAGGAATTATTCGAGCTTCAAGAGAAGAAATGACAGACACCATCATGATAGGCTGGCCTAGAAAAACAGGATTGATAGAACGGTTTATCGAGACAAAAACTGCATTGATTATCTCGCGTACCAGTAAGGCTATATACATTTGCCAGTTTCTTCGTCCGTTGGTTGGGCATAAAAAGATTGTCGTTTCTTGCCCACCACTGGCTGAACTTGAACCTGGATTCGAAATTTGGGTTCCCAAAATTTTTGCACTTGCCAAAGAATTAAGCATCAATGTATTTTGCTATTGTAATACTGAAACTCAAAAGGCAATCGGAGATTACTTTAAACACCATAGGCAGAAATCAGGATTTACGTATTCCACCGATTTTGATTTTGAAGATCTGGATGTACTAAGGAATCAGGTTACTCCCGATGATATCCTTATCTACATTGCGGCCCGCCGTACTTCGGTTTCATACAACAATTGCATGGAAAATATTCAGGAAAAGCTGGAACGCAACTTCACAGAAAACAGTAAATTGCTTATCTACCCGCGAACGCACCATATCGACAGCAAATTCAGCGAATATGGCGACATCTATTCTGAAAAACTCAATCAGGGTATCGAAGCTGTGCAAAAAATTGGTAAAGATTTGGGTAACTTATTGAAACGAGACCACAGCAAAAACTAATCTTACTCTTTTCTGCAAAAATAAAGGCCCCCGTTTCCGGAGGCCTATGGATTTTAAACTGATTCTTCCAGGGAAGAAAATAATCTGAAAATTAACCC
>DAOPZV010000137.1:0-7252 GCA_035353575.1 Prolixibacteraceae bacterium
GAAGAGAACCACCTCGAAAAACCGGATACCCAAAAGGTTAATTTGTATTCTGCTAAGATATTTAAATACAACGAAGAGTACGAAAGGCTAATCAGTTCATTTGAAAGAAATTATCCTCAATATTTTTCTTTAAAGTATGAAAATAAAGTAGTTGGAATAAAGGAATTACAGTCTCGTTTGAATAAAAGAGAAGCCGTTCTCGAGTATTTTTTTGAAGAACCCACGAATTCTGTTGATAAGGGCGAGTTAATACTTTTTTGTGTTACAAGTGACTCTGTAAAATTAGTTAAGCAGTCACTGGATAAGTCATTCTCAAAAAGCATACAGGCTTTCCATGACTTTTTAATTAATCCAAAATATTTGGATACGAAGAAGAAGGATTATGTGGATTATTCGCTTGCTGCATTTGGCCTTTACAAGAAATTAATTGAGCCGGTTGCAGATAAAATAAAGGGCAAATCGCTAACAATAATTCCACATGATAAGTTGTCGTATATCCCTTTTGATGCATTGATATCTCAAGTGCCGGATACAGCAAGAATGAATTTTAGAAATTTAAACTATTTGGTGAAGGACTACGCGATAAGCTACGCGTACTCTGCTACACTTTTATTTGAGTCAGAATCAAAGAAGAAAGCTAATCATAAGTTACTGATCTTTTCGCCTGAATACAATATCAATAATCCAAGGAAAGATTCTGAAACAGGAAAGTTTTATCGATTGGCAGCATTGCCTGGAGCCAGAGATGAGATCATGTCAATTTCTAAATATATATCATCAACGTCATATTCAGATAAAAAAGCACAAGAAGATATTTTCAAAAAGGATGCTGCAAGTTATGATATTTTACACCTGGCAATGCATACAATCATAAACGATAGCCTGCCGATGTATTCAAAACTGGTTTTTTCAAAACCGGAAGTCACGTCTAGCGACGATGGTTGCCTTAACGCTTATGAAGTATATAACATGAAGCTTAACGCCCGTTTGGCAGTTTTAAGTGCATGCGAAACTGGCTCTGGTAAACTTCAGGGAGGAGAAGGAGTTATGAGTATGGCTCGGGGTTTTATCTATGCCGGATGCCCGTCTGTTGTTATGACTTTATGGCAAGTTGAAGACAAATCCGGAGTTAACATCATGAGTGACTTTTATCGTTATTTGTCAAAAGGAAAGCGAAAAGATGTTGCACTTCGTATGGCCAAATTAAATCATCTCGAAAATTCTGACCCGCTCACTGCTCATCCACATTTTTGGTTGGGTTATGTTACTATTGGAAATGCAGAACCGCTCTATACAAGTAAGGACGTATATTTTGTGGTATTCCTCTTTATTTCAGTTATTCTGATTTTACTTGATTACCATTACAGGAAGAAAAGGCGGCAGAAATAGAAAATTCCGGGGAAAAGATACTTCTAGAAATTGTTATCGCCACTCAAAATTTTGTTGTATTCAAGGTCTTGTTTAATACTCTTGATCAAATATTCTTTACACTTGAATTTTCTTTTCTTGGCGTACTTCTCGCTCTTAAAGCCCATTATTTGAGCGATATTTTTTAATGGAACTTTGTCGAAGTACAGTTGAAGAACTTTTTGACAATCCTTGCCCAAGTTTGCAAAATGCTTTTGATACAGCCTGTAGCGTTCGTTTAAGTCGGCTACTTTTTCAAGATTATCGTCATAAATATCATCGTGGTATTCCTGATTATCTTTGATCTTTTCCTTTTCAACTTTCCTTTTGTCGAGTTGTTTCAACCAAAGAAATCTGCATACTGAATACAGGTAGGTTTCAAAAGAGCAATCTAAAACCAATTCGTTAGTTTTGAGTTTTCTATAAATGATGATAATTGCTTCCTGAAAAATGTCGTTGGCATCGTCGTCATCCCCGCTGTTTTTTTTGATAAAAAAATTAATGTTGGAATAGAAATTCTTATAAATATATTGCAAAACGATCGTGTCGTTTCTGCGAATTCCATTTAATAAGTCTATGCCAGAGTAATTATTCATCCCAAAAAATTAATTCTTTTAATGCAAAGCTTGCTACGACAGTGCTCAGTATTCTTCCGGTTTAAAAATCACTATAAATTGTTGAAATTGCAAATCTTTGAGCGATTTTCACATCAAAAATATATGTTTTCTTGAAAACAGGAATGTTACAGAATCCTCCCGAAATTAGAAAATTATTTTTTTGAACCTGTTTTTTTAGGTTTTTAATCGATGATTAAGATTTAGAGAAATGAATATTTACAGGCTGGGGTCGTTAAAAATAAAAAGGTAGAACCTCTGTTCTACCTTTCCTCTCTTAAACTAACTAACCTAACTAAACCTAAACTTATGAAAAAAAATGTATTACAAATGTAGGGTTGGGAATTCGAAAATTGTGAAAATAAACGTTAAATGATGTTAAACTTATTGTGTTATTTACATCAATTAAATGTTATTGGGCAACAAACCGATAGGTGATGGTTCCTTTCTGGTTTGCAGGAGCCTTTGAATCGGCGTTAAAAACAGTTCTTTCGGCTGCCTGGGTTGCATAAACCGGCAACATCGGATCGTTGATATTTGAAGCAGGACGTGCCTCTGCTTTTATAACCTGGCCACTTCTGTCAACCTGAATATCGACCGTAATTAATCCGCCGCCTTTTGCAAGAAATACAGGTATGGGCAGCCTTACGTGAAATCTGTTTTCCAGATAGTAATGAATATTACTCTTTCCAGAATAAATCGTGTTTTTTATTGAATCCCGATCTTGCCCAACAGTGACCACTTCTGGCATCGAAAAATGGGATGTTTGAGGTATTTTTTTTGAAAGCTGCTTACTTACTTTATCAACCATTTTTTCAGCATCCTCAATGTCTCGTTTATAACTCTCATCAAAAAATTTATCTCTTTTCATGGCATCATTTACACCATGGTTTGTTCCCATATTTAAATTTTGACGAGATGTATTTGAATTCTGATCGGATTGTTGCTGCGATTTGCTTTCTTCTTTTGGTTGCTCCTGCTCAACGGGAGGCGGAATATTACTCATGTCCAGAAAAATCACTTCTTCTTTTTGTTGCTTGATGCCGTAATTTAGTTCTGATATCCAAAAGCCTGTAATAACAAGAATGTGAAAAATCAGGGTTCCCATGACCCCGTAAATGTTTTTCTTATATAATTCCTTTATACTCCGCATGTCCCGACAAAATTAATAAAAATGACTATCTCAGAAGATCAATCGGGAAAAATCATTGGCTGCAATTCCATACCGATTAACCTCTTTTAACAGTACTTTTCTAAGTAATTAAACGATTGGTCTTTACTTTGTATGTTAGTATCGATTCTTATTGAAAGGATAAAAAGCCAAGGGCGAATTTAACTTTCAAAAGAATAATTTCAATTATCTTGGCTGCAATTGAACTGCTCGATGAAGAAATTTTTGTGTATATTGATCATGTGTATTCCGGTGCTTGTTAAAGGAGAATACGGATCTGTGCCCAAAAATGATTCTGTCAAATCCTCGTCTCCAAAAATGCCCAATGTGCATTTCTACGATAGTCTTGCAGTAAAAGCATCGAAGCATAAACTGACCAGATGGCTTTATGGCTCGATGTTTTGTCAGCCACAATCTCAGAACACGAGGAGCATTCAATCAAACGAATACTACAACAATTTTAAGGGGAAAACCATAGCTTCAATTTCTGTTCGGCCGCTTAAAGTTTTTGGACCAACTTTCGAAGATACTCTTAGACGAACTGATATTTGGATTGAGAAAGTTGCAAACAGTCTTCATTCAAAATCAAACCTTTATGTAATCAGAAAAAATCTCTGGATAAAAGAAGGGCAAACAGTAGATCCGGACCTGATGATGGATAATGAAAATCTTTTAAGAAACCTTCCATATCTGAAAGATGTTAGGATAATTATTACACCCAGACCATTAAACGAAAATCTTGTTGATGTGCTGATATTAACTCAGGACATTTTCTCGTTTGGAGTGAACGGATCGCTCGGAAACATTAACCGAGGGCAAGTTGGAATTTACGATAAAAATATTTTGGGTGTTGGACACGAAATTAGCACCACGGTTGTTGCACACACCGATATGACTCCCCATATTGGTTTTGAATCGTATTATTCGATAAATAACGTTGCCGGAAACTTCATCAATCTTTCTGCCGGATATGCGAATACCTATCAAAAAGAAGGTTTTATGTTGTCGCTTGGGCGGGATTTCCTTCGGCCTCAAACCGTTAATGCCGGGGGCTTGTCAGTTTTTCGAAGTTTGAGGTACGACAGGATGAGCCTCAGCGATCAGGTGGTGAGCAAAACCCCGCTGAACTACATCTCGATAGATAATTGGTATGGAAGAAAACTCGATTTAGGGATCAACGAGCGAGATCGGCGTTTCCAGACAACCTTAGCTGGGCGCGTGCGCCTGACTCATTTTTATTCCAAGCCAACACTCGAAGAAGGCAATAGTCAGTATTTTGCCAATAGCCTCATGTACCTTGCCAGTATCAGTTTTTCACATCGATCATACATTCGCGACTATTTGATATATAGCTACGGAATAACGGAAGACATACCAAAAGGATATTTGTGTGAACTGGTTGCTGGTTTTGATGACAATGAGTTTGGCAACCGCTGGTATTCACATTTGTTCTTATCGACAGGAAACATGTTTCACAAAAAGCCTTTTTATTTTTACAGTTCGGTTGGCTTTGGCACTTTTTATAATCATAACGGCACACAACAAGGTTTATTTGACGTGAAGATAGATTTCATTTCAAAACTCTTTAATGTTTTTAATGTGAAAGCCCGCCAGTTTGTGAAGCTTAATTACACTCTGGGCATAAATCGATTTGATGTTGAGAACTTATTATTGCGGACTGACTATGGAATTCGCGGATTTAGCAGTCAAATCGGGAAAGGCCAACAACGCCTCGTGTTAAATATTGAAGATGTTTTCTTTCAGAAGAAATCAATCCTGAATTTTCAGTCGGCACTTTTTTCATTTGTTGATTTGGGGCTTGTAGGGCCATCCAACGAATCAATTTTTCGCCAGAAGTATTATGCCGGAGTCGGAGTTGGTCTAAGAATACGAAATGAAAATCTTGTGTTTAAAACCATTCAGTTACGTTTGGCCTATTATCCAAATCTTCCAAGCAGCGTTCCCGATGTTGGTTTTATAATCGACGGCGTACCTAAAAACCGATTCTATTCGTTCCAGCCGCGCGGTCCCGAACCTCTTCAATTTCAGTAGTTATTTATAGATTTTCCAGGAAATATTCGCTCATTTTTTCCATCAAATGTAACCGGTCGTCACCCCGAACATTGTGCTCATGCGTTGGATAGACGAAGAAATCAACCTGTTTATTTAAATCGACGCACTTTTTCAGGAATTTAATGCTGTGCTGCATAACAACCGTTTGATCCTGGGTGCCATGAATGATGAGTAATTTGCCGCTGAGCTTGTCAACGTAATTCAGCATGTTTGCTTTTTCGTAACCTTCAGGATTTTCCTGTGGCATGTCCATATAGCGTTCTCCATACATTACTTCGTACATGTTCCAGTCGACAACCGGACCACCTGCAACTGCTACTTTGAAAACTTCCGGGTGTTTCAGTTTTAGGTTTAAGGTCATAAATCCGCCATAGCTCCAGCCATGTACGCCAATACGGTTTTGATCGACATACGGAAGCGATTTCAGGTAATCGATGCCTTTCATTTGGTCGGCAGTTTCGGCAACTCCCAAATTGCGGTGAATAGCGCTTTCGAAAGCTTTTCCGCGATTAGCCGAGCCACGGCTATCAACAGTAAACGCAATGTAACCTTTCGAAGCCATGTAATATTGCCACCAGCGGGCTTCGTTTTTCCAGGTTTTATTTATTAGCTGGGCATGTGGCCCTCCGTAAACATACACGATTACAGGGTATTTTTTCGCCGGATCGAAATTGTTGGGTTTTATCATCCTGCAATACAAATCGGTTGTCCCGTCGGCAGCCTTAATTGTAAATACGGTATTCTCGCCCAGATCGTAATCCTTCAACGTATTTTCAGCCTCGAAAAGTGTACGGGTTTGCTTGTCTTTTAAAGAAACAAGGTCGATTTTTCCAGGAACTTCGGTGCTGGTCCATCGGTCGATAAAATTCAGGTTATCAGGAGAAATAATAGGCTGGTGAGTTCCTGCTTCGCTCGTAAGTTTTTCAATCTTTCCTGAGCGAAGGTTCACGCTGTAGAAATGCCTTTCAATCGGACTTTCTTTCGTGGCTTCGAAAAACATATTTTCTTCTTTGGCGTCGAATCCGTCCAGTTCGGTTACTTCCCATTCGCCTTTGGTAATTTGCGAAACAATTCCTGTTGCAACACTGCACAAATACACATGGTTCCAGCCATCTCGGCGGCTTTGATAGTAAAATTTATCAGGATCAACTTTCGAGAAAATAATCGGATTTAATGGTTCAACGTATTTTTCGTCAGTCTCTTCAAAAACAGTTTTAATGAATTCGCCAGTTACAACGTTGTACTGGTTTAATTTCATGTGATTTTGCTCACGGTTTAGCTCCTGAATAAAAATGCTTTTTTCATCCGGGCTCCAGGAAATATTGGTCAGGTAATGGTCGAGTGGCTCGCCGGTTTGTATGAAAACGGTTTGCTTGCTGGCCAAGTCGTACACGCCTAATTTTACCTGGTGACTGGTCATTCCGGCCATCGGGTATTTAATGTTTACCAGTTCAGCTTCGCGGGTCATGTAATCCACTAATGGATAGTTCCCCACCATAGTTTCGTCCATGCGGTAAAAAGCCAGCTTATTTCCTTTTGGCGACCAGAAAGTTCCTTTATTGATGCTAAATTCGTTGCGGTGAACAGATGTTCCGTTCAAAACATGCTCTTCAGTGTCGTTGGTAATTTGTTGTTTCCCAGAGTTCCCAATAATGAAAAGGTTATTTTTCAGAGTGTAAGCCAAGGTTGTATTCGTTGTGCAGAAGTCGTTATTGGCCGCTTCCTGTGGATAACTCAGCGTTTGAATTATCTGCTTGTTATTCAGGTTATACACGACCACCTGATTTTGAATCTGAAACCAAATTTTCGACGGGTCGATCAATGAAAATCGTGGAATCGAATTGATTGCCCGGAATCCGGCATTTTTCAACGACTTATTCAATTCTGAAACTGAAATCACTTTCGACTCGGTCTTTTTCTTTAGTTCAACCTGGTACAGCGCTGAATCTTTTACTAACATATAATGTTGAGCGTCGCGCCACAAAAG
>DAOPZV010000137.1:7352-10622 GCA_035353575.1 Prolixibacteraceae bacterium
TTGTTTAGCTGAATAAACTCATGATTTCTTCCTCGTTCACCACGTCGAGCGGGTTGTTCGTGCTGATGAATTTCTCAGCCAGCGCTGATTTTTTCGACTTCAGGATTTGAATTTTTTCCTCAATCGAGTCCTCGGTGATGAACCGGTAAACGAATACTTTTTTATCCTGACCAATACGGTGTGCGCGGTTGATGGCCTGATTCTCGGCGGCAGGGTTCCACCATGGGTCGATGATAAAAACGTAATCAGCAGAAGTCAGGTTTAATCCAACTCCTCCGGCCTTCAGCGAAATCAGGAAAATGTGGTTGTTCGGGTCATTCTGAAATTGGCTGATCACTTCCTGCCTGTCGGTGGTTTTTCCGGTGAGCATGGAGTATTTCCAGTTTTTCGACTCAATTTTAGCCTGAAGTAATTCCAAATGTTTTACAAACGACGAGAAAATGAGCACCTTGTGGTTTTCTGCTACAAGGTTTTTCAGGCAACTGTATATTTCATCGAACTTTCCGGAGTCCAGGGGCTTGTCTTTTGCAACGAGTGACGGATGGTTGGCCAGCTGCCGCAAACGCGTCAATCCTTGCAGAACGACCAGCGCCGATTTTTTGAGCCCGTTCGATTCAATGTTTTTCAGAATGGCATTTCGGATGGCCGATTTCTCGGTATCATAAATTTCGCGCTGATCGTCGGTCATCTCGCAATAGCGCACCTGCTCGGTAAGTGATGGCAGATCTTTGGCTACCTCTTCTTTCTTCCGGCGCAACACAAACGGGCGAATCATTTTCTGCAATTTCAGCTGTTGCTGTTCGTCGGCATGCTTTTCAATTGGCGTAATAAACTCGCGCTTGAAATAAGGTTCGCTTCCCAGCATTCCTTTGTTCAGGAAATTAAGCTGTGACCACAAGTCCGACAAAGAATTTTCGATAGGCGTGCCGGTGATGACTAGTTTGTGTTTCGACCGGATTTCGAGAATGCTTTTGTACGTTTTCGATGTTGAGTTTTTGATGTTCTGGCTTTCGTCCAAAATCACGTAAAAAAACTCATAATTGGTGAGCATTTCCACGTCGTTTCTCAATGTGCCATAAGTGGTCAGTATAACATCGTAGTAATCGACAATGGAGGCAAAGCTGTTTGTTTTATTGCGGAGAATACCGATGTGCTTGTATATTTTGAGCGACGGAGCAAATTTAGAAAACTCGTTTTCCCAGTTGTGCACCAGCGAGGTGGGCAGCACAATAAGCGATGCCGCCTGGTTTTTGATGGTTGGCACGGGTTCTTCAAACAACGAAAATTGCAACGGGTCGCTCTTCGGAATATGCTGAAAAAGGTCGGTTTTTTCGCGCTTAATCTTCAGCAAAAGAGCAATGGTTTGAAGCGTTTTTCCCAAGCCCATATCGTCGGCAAGGCAACCGCCAAGCTGGTTCTCGTACAAATGGTACATCCAATTAAATCCTGCTCTCTGGTAGTTGCGGAGTTCGGCTTTTAAATCAGCCGGAAGTTCAATTTCGTCAGCAATTTCAGCGTTGAGCTGTTCCAGTTTCTTGAAGTGATTCCGGTCGATGCCCTTCACTTGTTCCTTCAGTAAATGAAAATGGTGACGCCTCAATTTGAAAACATCTCCCTCGATTTTGGCAAACGGGAAAATATCGCGGTACGACGAGAACCATTCCAAGGGCAAGATGGCAATTTCTCCTGAAGGAAGTTCGAACTCGCGGATACCATTTAATATGTGTTTGCGGAGCCGGATAAACGGAATTTGGTAAGTGCCAAACTTTACGGTTGCGTGAATGTCGAACCAGTCTTCGTTGCTTTTTACCTGAATGTCGAGTACTTGCGATCCGGTGAAATAGCGCTTGTTCAACTTATTTTGCTGAACAATGTAGCCGTTTAATTCGAGTAACTCACGGTTTTTCGAAAGCCAGATGACCGGATTATAAAGCAAATCCGCTTCGTTCCCTTCTTTTGGGTGCCAGTAGCCGTTGCTGTATTTTAAATCGTTTTTTTTCAGGAAAGCGATTTGTTCGTCTTCCCACTCGCGGTTGCGCACAAATTTGTGGAAGATGTAATTGTCCTCGGTTTTTTCCAGGCTCACAAATACATTCGAAGGCGAATCAGCAAGATATGAATTGTTGTCGTACCTGAATTTGACCACGATAACCGGGCGAAGCGATAAATCCTGTTCGAGCGACAGAATGGTTTTCCGTGGCGGATCGCTCTCGATAATGTCAAAACCAAATGCTCTTACATCCGACTCCTTAATAATATTCAGGACAAACGTCTGGAAATATTTTTCTTCGGCCTGTTGCGGTATGGCAATAAATGTTTTGTTCTGGAAAGGGATGAGCTTTTTGCCCGAAAGCCGGTTGAAAATATACAGCCGGTTTAAAAGCACGAAGCAGCAAGGCATGGTGCACACCATTCGAACGGTTTTATGCAGAATCTCGACTGTTTTTCCCTCGTGGGTAAGGCGCAGATTGTACCGGGTGCCTTTTTCGTCGCGGTTAAAGTAAAAGATTGCTTTCGAAAACGTGGGATTGATGTGAATGATGTCCTCGTCGTACAAACTCGAATATTTGGCTTGTTTGTAGAATAATCGCGTTTGGCTTTTCATCAGCAGCATCACGCAGCGATACATGTATTTGTCGATATACGGGCTAACGTGGTTTTGAAACATATCCTCGTCCATTTCCTGGAAGAAATTACCTTTTTCCTTCTTTTTTGAGAATTTCTTAGCCAGGTTCTCGTCGCTGTAATTTTCGATCAGCTTCAATAATTCCAGTTCATGTTCGTTCAGCTGTACTTCTCCGCTTTTGTAATCGCGCATTTTAACAGTCTTTTTCACTGTATAATACGAGCGTTCCGGCTCAATTAGCATCGGAACAAAAATGTTCCCAATTGCTCGGTGTTCGGTTAAAGCTATGATGAATTCCTGGGCCAATTTCCTTTAATTTATTGATTTATAAAGTTTCACTGTCAAACTTTTGATAGAGTGTTTGCGCTGAAACAAAAAATTAAAGATAAAACATTTCGATGGCATGGAGAAAAAAAACAAATCTAAGCGAATTGATTTAACAATCTGTTTGATTCGAGGAGTGTCTGGTTAACGCTAATTTAATATTCCGGTGAAATTGGTTTAACCTTGAAAAAAACGAAAATATTTCGATTGCCATTTTTTTGACAATGCTAAATTTGGCATTTAATTCGAAAAATCTAATTAAAAAACTAATACATGAACCAGATTGTTGAGAAGGTTCTTTTTTCTGAAAAAGTAGCCAA